>NZ_JACJON010000025.1 GCF_014695585.1 Microcoleus sp. FACHB-831
TTGCTAGGATATGCTGCGCGTCATTTGCTCACAAGGTGCTGATTCTTCTACAAATTTCAGCTTAAGCCTTGTGAGTTTTCTTACAACAGCCCCCCACTTTTAAAACATCCTCTTAGGGGAAGTGTTAGGAAGGAGCGGTAGAGAGGTTCACAAATCCTTTAAAATTGCTATAAAATTATTTTAAAGCAGCACACAGACTTTAGGGATGTAGTTAAACTAAAGCACCTGGTAGACGTAAATTGCGTTTTTAGGATGGAAATAGAAGATTATAAAGGGGGAGTTATTACTTAACATCAGTTAACGCCCCATAGACAAAAGCAACAAGTTACGTTTAATTAGGCGCGTCTGATTGTAAAAAAAATGTTACTTTCTTGAGCGAGACAGAAAAGTTTAAAGATAGGCTGGGTGTTTGATTTAATAATTAGGGTAGAGATCAACTTCCTATGCGCTACTTATTCCTAATTTTGGTGTCTTTATTACCAGCGTTGCTCGGACAGCAGGTTATAGCAGCGCCGTCGTCTCAAAAACCAATTGTGGCGAGGCAAAGTTCTTTCAAGTTAGCCCAAACAAACGATTTCTGGCAGCAAAGCAGGGAAATCGTGCAGCAACAGATAAATTTAATTGAGCGTATAGAAAGAGCGATCGCAGGGCCAGATTTAAATAGAGCGCTAGCTACGCGATCGCAGCTTACCTTCCACCAAGGCATTGTTGAAGACTTTCTCAGAAGTCAATACTCCAATCCTGCTGTCTTGTGTTCTCCCAGCGGCGCGAACAGGTCGGATTTGAGCGTTGAGCAAAAACAGGTTTACTGCTATCTTTATGCTTCTATTGGTCAACTCCAGCCGCTGCGATCGCTCCTGGAAGCGCGTTCAGTAACACTTGGAGATCTTGCGGGAGTAGACCCTATTGTTCCAGATGATGGAAGGTTAGACTACAGCAAGCCGATAACGCCTCCTTGGGCTAACGCTCCGAATTTGCCTGCACCAGAACCGGGAGTAATTGGTAAGCCAGCGAAGAAGCTGCTAGCTAATTACGATCCGCCAATCCAACCCGCGATCGCGCCTCCGGTACAAGGAACGGTGGCGATACAAGCTGCAAGACAGCTTTTGGCTCGTGCGATCGCCGCCTTTCCTCCAACTTTCAGGTTTACCGATCCAACCGAAACCGTCAAAGAAGTCGAGCGCCTGACGTACAATGCATATCCTCTAGAAGCTGAATTCTATGCTAAGTTTCTGGCGGTACCCAATACGGGCATTTCCCTTATATTGCCAGCAGAGGCTTACAATCCAGATCCCAATAAGCTGAGAAATCGATTAGCACCTACGCTAGCACAGCGTAATCCCTACACCCTCTTGCACCAACGCCAAAATAAACTTAGCCCCCGCTTAGCTGTGCGTTCAGAGAAGGGTAATTTCCGCCTTGCTCAGCCGGGATTGGATTACGGGTTTATGGTAGATGTGGGCGATGTACCTTTAGAAAAGCTAGATTCTACGCTGAAGCAAGCCAGAAGACTTTCGCCACAAATGCGACAGTTATTCCTCACTTATAGCCCTCCCAATCGGATAAAAGCGTTGCAAGAACACGGACGAAGCTTTTATAGCGGTTCGCTGGCTAACTATCCCCCGAATCAGTTAGGCTACTCGCAAGCACCAGCCGTGTTGAACCATACATATGTGGTGCGATTAGTGCAGTTCAAATTGCCGGAAGTTCTTTTAAATCTTCAGCCAGTTGCTAGACGCGATCGCCGCAAAATTGACGAACTAATTCAAACATCTAGCAGCGATGTACTTGTAGCTTTCCGTCCAGTTCACCGCCGCACTGATGGCACTTATACTATTTTGTGGCGATTCTTGGGCGAGTTCCCAGATCCGCAAGTTAAAGACATTGAAGATTACCTCAATTTAGACTAATATCATTGCTCATCAATCTCTGAATTTTTACCTAACTGTTTCAGATACCCGACTTATCTAAGAAGTCGGGTATCTCGCAGGTTGCGTCTTACATCTTAGGGCAGTTTTGCACCCGTAAGTTTTGCATCCTTTATTTGAACGTTGCTCATATTAGCCGCGCTCAAATCTGCATAGTTCAAATTGGCACTTGTCAGGTTAGCATCACTTAAGTTTGCACCCGTTAGATCGGCGCTTGGCAACTTAGCACCCGTCAAGTTAGTTTTGCTGAGGTTGACATTAGTTAGATTAGCACCTGTCAAGTTAGCACCTTTCAGGTTAGCACCGCTCAAATCGGCATTTTTGAGATCGGTATATGCTAAGTTAGCACCCCTTAAATCGGCATTTTTTAGGTCTTTTCCCTTAAGATTTGTATTCCACAGGGTTGCGCCTGGGAGATTTTTTTCAGGTGATTCTGGTGGTTTAAATGTTCTGGGTGCAGGCTGGGTAAATTGCCACAAACCACCCAAACTCAGTATCGCCGCCGCGCTAATAATAAATACTTGGGGTAATTTGATGTTATCTTTTTTTGCAGGCCGAAGTTGTAGTTGCGCGATCGCCTGCTGGATATATTTTGGCGGAATTGATGTATTTGCACCCGCTTGGTGCAACGATTCAAGAGAATATTCTTTATTTTCTCTAACGTATAACCAAGCAGCCAGCTTTAAAACTTTTGGGGGAATTTTTAGACGAATTCGACGTTTTGCGTGGTTCGGGTGTAGGTGATTTGAGTCAGCAAGATGTGAGTTCATAGCATCACCAGAACGACTGCATTTGGGATTTGAATGAATCAAAGCACTCGCCAACGAGTGCTTTGTATTAAATTTCCCAAATTTGTTTTATTAACACTTCTATATTAAAATTTGTGACGCGATCGCACCTCTTCCGCTGGTATGCATCGATACTTACCCAACGGATGAGTTTACTAGGGATGCGCCCTATTCTTGTAGGGGGAGGGAGGCGATCGCATCTCGCTTGCAACTCCCATCCTCTATCAAACTATTCATCTGTGAATTAGCCGGAATTTATTTTTTAATCTCATAAGAAGAGACTGTTGGCACTCCCCCATGATTATCAACCATCAACTGCGCCACTTTGTTGGCCATTTATAATAAAATTTTTTATCTATTAGTTATACATATTCTCGCGCCTTTTGCGAAGCTTTAAACCGCATTCGCTTCGGCGGTTTTTTTTAGTATAGCAATCCTATTTGAGTTGTGAGATGCTAAGGGTTCAGATCCCCGACTTCTCCAAGAAGTCGGGGAGCTAGCAGGAACGTTCAAACTGATAATCAATTTGTAGCTTTATCAGCAGATTTCGGCTTATAAGTTGAAGCAACTTGCAACTCTTTCAACTGCTTTCCATCCACACCAGAAGGCGCATCGGTTAACAAACACCGCGCCTGCTGCGTCTTCGGAAATGCAATTACATCGCGAATTGACTCTTCACCAGCTAACAGCATCACCAATCGATCTAAGCCGTAGGCAATTCCCCCATGCGGCGGCGTGCCATATTCAAATGCTTCTAATAAAAACCCAAACTTGCTATTAGCTTGCTCTTTAGTTAAACCAATAGCTTCAAATACCTGCTCCTGAACTTCTCGCTGGTAAATACGGCGACTACCACCGCCTACTTCTGTACCGTTCCAAACTAAATCGTAAGCTTGCGCTCTTGCAGTTTTTAGGTCGCTTAAATCGTCAGGATGAGGAGCAGTAAACGGGTGGTGCAATGCCTCTAATCGCTTCTCTTCAGCATTCCACTCAAACATCGGGAAGTCTACCACCCACAACAAGTTAATCTTGTTTTGGTCAATCAAGCCCAATTCGCGACCAATAACTTGCCGCAATCTGTCTAAAGTTTTATTGACAGTGTTAGTATCTCCGGCACCAAATAGCAAAAGATGGCCTGCTTTTGCACCAGTTCGACTGAGCAATTCTTGCTTTTGCTCTTCGGTCAAGTTGTCTTTAATTGCGCCAATGGTGTCGATTTCTCCATTATCGCGCACGCGGATGTAAGCTAAACCTTTTGCACCTGCTTCGCTGGCTTCTTTGAACAAGTCGCCACTAGAACCGGGTTTAATTCGCACGTTGGAGATAGCATCGTTACCGCCGGGAATTGGTAGCACTTTGACAACGCCGCCAGATGCAACAGCGCCAGAAAATACTTTAAACCCGGAGTCTTTCATCAAGTCGGAAACGTTGACAAGTTCCAAGCCAAAGCGTGTGTCTGGTTTATCGCATCCGTAACGTTCCATCGCTTCAGCGTAAGCCATACGCGGGAAGGGACGCGGGATGTCTAAGCCTTTAATAGCCTTAAAGATATGACTAACTAAACCTTCATTTAGTTGGATGATATCTTCTTGGGACATGAAGCTCATTTCCATGTCCAACTGGGTGAATTCTGGTTGTCTGTCGGCTCTTAAATCTTCATCGCGGAAACAACGAGCAATCTGATAGTATCTGTCAAAGCCGGATACCATCAGCAGTTGCTTAAATAGCTGCGGAGACTGCGGTAATGCATACCACTCGCTAGGATTGACGCGGCTGGGTACGAGGTAATCGCGTGCGCCTTCGGGAGTAGACTTGGTGAGAATAGGCGTTTCTATTTCAATGAAGTTTTGCTCGTCTTCCAAGTAGCGGCGCATAGCTTTAACTACTTGGTGGCGGAGTTGCAGGTTGCGAGTCATGCGATCGCGCCGCAAGTCCAAATAGCGATACTTCAGCCGCAAGTCTTCGCGCACGGATTCTGTATCTCCCGCGCCAACCTGGAAAGGCATCTGCTTGTGTACCTGATTTAGCAGTTCAATCCGATCGGCGTAAATTTCAATCTCGCCAGTGGGGATGCGGGGATTGAGTGAGTCTTCGGGACGCTTGCTAACTCTACCTGTAATTCTGAGGACGTATTCGTTCCGCTGCTTCGCCGCCTCTTCGTAGGAATCAGGCGTGCGTGCTGGGTCGCTGATAATTTGGACAATTCCGGTGCGATCGCGTAAATCTAAAAATATCACACCCCCGTGATCGCGGCGACGGTCTACCCATCCACATAGGGTGACTGTCTCTCCAATATTTTCCGCTCTAATTTCGCCGCAATAATGGGTTCGCATAGTTGCCAATCGGGATGCCTGCTGCAAAACTGGGATTCTTAACGTAACAAAATGTGAAAGCTTTGCCCATTATCCAGCATTCCTGGCAATTCTGTTGCATTCAAATGACTAAAGCTCAACCAACTGTCGGTTGAGCGCTACCATCGTTATTCTGTTTTAAAAAGCGTTTCCGGCTTAATTCCCCGGTTTGCCCAGTTCTATAGCTCTTTTCACTAGATCGTCGCTATCGAGGCTCGGCTGTTTTGACGCTTGGGGATTAACGTCCGCAGCCATTTGACGGTAATCGTCCGGGCTGTTCTTTGCTTCCGGTGAAGATTTCATCTCTGTTGCATCGCTCACTTTGAAGTCAGGTGCAGTAGCTGCTTCTGCGGCTTTCGCGCCTTCTTCTGTGGTATCTATGGCACTAACGCTAAACGCCTTTGATGCTTCGTAGTCACCAGCTACGTCGATTTCTGGCGTATCCTCGTTCCCCGCGAGCATACTTTCCGCAGCCAGTTGAGCGTCCTGAGTTGTAGCTTGGTTTGGATCTGGTTTCAATTCTTCAGTCATAAGTAACTCCTATTTATCTAGACTTTTTTTATCTGCAATCTAGATTTTAAGGGAGCGATCCCCCTTCCTTTTACCCTCTTGGGATAGATTTTCCTGGCATCTTTGTGCAAACCCTAAGCTGCCCTTTATTAGTATTTTAAATCTCTCTCTTGGAGGGCGATTTCAACTGGCAAAGTTTGATATCCATTATCTGGAACTAATTAAATCACTTTTGGGCAAAATTTATGGTTTCAGACCAAAACAGCATAAAATCGCAAGCACTCTCAGACGAAACGTTAAAAGTGGTTAATGCTTTTGAAGCATTAAACACTGATGATAAATTGGCATGGTTTTATTATGTTTATGAAAAAATGGGAGACTCAATCACCCCAGCAGCGCCAAACGCTGCCGATCCGGAGCTGACTCCCAAACTATTAGGAGACTATTATGAATTGGATGACCAACGCCAGTTGGCAATCATGCGAGAAATCGTGAACCGCGAGGACACAGAATATTCCCGCGCCTACGGGGCATTGAAAGAGAATAATCAGTTAATGGTCTGGTACGCTTGGGCGAGAGGTATGGGAGATACGGTCGTGGGTATGCCCGCAGATTACCAAGCGAGCAAGCCCATTAACGATTTGATGAGCCTAATTGAAGGCTTAGACTTCCAGGGGCAAATGTCGATGTTCCGTACAATAGTCAGCAAGATGGGTCACACCGACGTTAAGCCTATTCCCACCCAAGCTGAAACCGGGAAGACATCTAGCCTGTAGATAAATTAGCTAGACGCATCTTACCTTAAAAGGTGAAATTCTTAAGAAGAGTGTTTTTCCCTTAGCGGAACACTCTTTTTTATTTGGTTTCAAAGTGCGATCGCCATATTACTGCGCTGGCTAAAGTTACACGCTGATTGCTTTGCCTAGAGCGATGGTGCAAGCATCTAGTTATAATGTCTAAGAAGTAAAAAATCTACTTAACACTTTAACCCCAGCTTCATAGTGCGTGAGTTTAAGTTATCCTGCCTATTGCTAAACTTCTACTTAAAAAAGTTACCAATTTAGGAACGCCATCGTGCCAATCAATACAGCCAAACTTCAAAGCATTTTGCAAAATTTTGTTACTTCTGCGAGTGATGTTCAGGGTGTAGCCCTCGTCTCGCCTGACGGATTATCTTTAGCTGCAACTTTACCGGGCGAAATGGATGAAGAACGAGTTGCTGCAATGTCTGCTGCTATGCTGTCTTTAGGCGAACGCATTGGCAGCGAGTTGTCGAGGGGAACGATAGACCGCATCTATGTTGAAGGCGATAAAGGCTTCGGCATTTTGACTTCGTGCGGCGAAGAGGCGGTATTTTTGGTGTTAGCGAGCAAGGCTGCTAAACAGGGTGTGCTGATGCTAGAAATTAAGCGCGTGCTTCCAGAACTGAAGACGCTTTTAACTTAAAAAGTCGGTAAGCCAAAATAGCGCGATCGCGTTCCAAAAGCTCTAATCATCACTAATTGTTCGTTTGAAAAAGGGTTTCTTTTTACAAGCTACACATCGTCGGAATAATAATGCCTGATATCTTAGTTTAGGTAATGAAAGTACTACCTCTTTGCCCCCTATCAAGGGAAACAAAAATCATTATGAATCCTGAATCATGAGGTTTTCTCAGGGACAAAACCTGCGGCAAATTATCCCCGTTGTCGTAACAGGTACAGTAGGCGCTGGTAAATCTAGTTTTATTCGCTCGGTCAGCGACATCGCCCCTGTCGATACAGATCGTAAAGCTACAGACGAAACAGCTTTGATGAAGAAAAAAACAACTGTAGCTATGGACTTTGGACGCTTGCATTTAGGCAATAAGATATCAGTCCATCTTTACGGTACTCCAGGCCAGTCTCGCTTTGATTTTATGTGGGATATTTTGATTCGCAGGGCGGCTGCTTATATATTATTGGTAGATGCCCATCGCCCCAGCGATTTTCGCTATGCTCGTAAAATTTTATCTTTTATGAAACAGCGGGTAAATATTCCTTTGATAATTGGTTTAACTCATACTGATTGTAAGGGGGCTTGGTCTAAGGATAATGTGGCGATCGCATTGGGTTTTGTTGATGAGAAAAGACGCCCCCCAATTGTTATTCTCAATCCCACGCAGCGACAATCGGTAGTTCAGTTGTTAACTATATTAGTGCAACAAGTTTTGCAAAGAACAAGATAATTTGAAGTGGAAACTTTAACCTCGCCCCCTGCCCCTGTCTCTTGGAAATTTCCTGTAAGGAGAGGGCTACCGATTAGGATTGGATATGTTAGTTGATGTGGAAAATAAATTATGGAAGATGGAAGAAAATATCTCAATCGTCGAAAGTTGCTGAAGAGATACGCAGCTGGCGAGAGAGACTTTGCTGGGATTAGAATCAGTTCGTCCGGACTGGATGGAGAAGATTTGCGGGAAATTGATTTGAGCGGAGCCGATTTGATAGGTGTTAATTTGAGCGGCGTTAACCTGAGCTATGCCAACTTGAGTAGAGCCAAAATGCTTTGTGTTAACCTCACTAATGCCAATCTCAGTTATGCCAATTTGCGAGGAGTTGACTTGAGCGGTGCTGATTGCATAGGGACTGACTTCTCCAATGCCAGTTTGAATGATGCTATCTTGACGGCTGCTATATTTGATGGGGCTAACCTCTACAGGGCAGCGATTGGTGGTACTGCCAAATTCATAAAAACTGACTTGAGGGGAGCTAAAAATTTCCCCCCCCTCGGAGAAGGTGTTTTCGTGTATCAAACCTTTAGAGAAGATGGAAGTTTCTTCGAAGGACCTGCTTGGATTGAGTGAGGTGTTTTTAAACTTATAGTATTAAAAAAAAAGGGCTTAGTAAAAAGCCCCTAAACTTATGAAAGCTACTAAAAGATTGGTTAGAAACTAGCCCACCGCTACTTTTCCAATTTCGTCGGGGGTGAGATGCGAGTGTAAAACTTCTCCGTCGCGGAACCAGACTATACGTTTTGTGAGACGCGCTACATCGGGTTCGTGAGTGACCATTACTACAGTTATACCACTTTCATTCAGCTCTGTGAAAATGCCCATTACTTCTTGGGTGGTTTTTGAATCGAGTGCGCCTGTAGGTTCGTCAGCTAGTAGTAAGACTGGACGGTTGACAATAGCCCTCGCGATCGCTACCCTTTGCTGTTGTCCTCCAGATAGCTGATTTGGTTTATTATTTAATCGATGTTCCAACCCAACGCGCACCAAAGCTTCCCTAGCGCGATCGCGTCTTTCAGCATAAGGAATACCAGCATAAACCATCGGCAACATAACATTTTCCATTGCCGTTAACTGGTGCAATAAATGGAATTGTTGGAACACAAACCCCAGCTTGCGATTGCGAATGTTGGCTAACTCAGAGTCTTCCATCTGCGCCACATCCTCGCCATCTAGGTAATAGTGACCAGCCGTAGGTCTGTCTAGACAGCCAATAATATTCATAGCGGAAGACTTACCCGAACCCGACGCACCCATAATCGAGCAATACTCGCCCTGTTCTACCGTTAGGCTAACACCAGCAAGGGCGCGAACTTCAGTATCGCCCATACCATAGACTTTGGTAACGTCCTCCATCCGAATGATCAGGGGCTTTTGCACAGAAGCGGTTTTCTGCTGTTGGGCGCTATCAACTGCTGTCTGTTGGCTGTTGGGTGTCATATCAAATTTGGGTCTACTTGTTAATAATTATGGCAGAGCAGCAAGGGAAGTGCTTCACCTATTCAGGTGACATCAGTGGTAATTTGAGCTACCAAAGGCGGTAAGAGAGAGCAGGCTTGCTCTAATTCACGATACGTGGAAATTAGTTTAAGTTCCAACCTGGTAAATAATAGGTCGATATCTAGGCAAGGGAATTGGTTTACCCTCTGCACTTGCAGCCTCAAGCCATGCAGCCTTAGCAACAATCACCTCACGCACAGCTTCTTCTGGTGTTTCGCCAAAAGCAGAACAGTATTTTAAGTCAGGAATATCGGCAATATAACCCTCATCCTCTTCGCTGTAGAAGACATTAATGTGATAGTCTTTCATAGTTCATCCTCAAGCGTGAGAGCGTACTCTTCAATTAACAATAAAAATTGGCGTATTTGGTAGGGAATTGCCTTGCCTTTTTTATTCTGAATGTTAATAAGCCCTGGCACAGAAGGATGTTTAAAGATATGATGGCTACCGTTGATCCGATCCAGACTGAACCCAAATGCTTCAATCAGCGTCACCATTTCATCAAACTGGATATTCTTCGATCCAGATAGAACTTTTTCCAGTAATTTGCGCTTTTTCACTGTCGTTATGGTTAGAGTCGTGAATAGCAGCCTTACGCACTTCTGAGAGCAACAATTGGGTCAAGTTTAGCTGCACGTCGCGCCGGAACAACCCCAAAGAATAAACCAATACCGCCCGAAATACTGACAGCCATAATAATTGCGATGGGCGAAACTCCAGCTTTCAAAGGCGTCAACGCACTAATCAGCCCAATACCGCCTACACCAAGGACAGTACCTACTAAACCACCAGCAGCCGAGAGAATAACCGCCTCAATAATAAATTGAATTAGGATATCTTGTTCTTGGGCACCGATAGCTTTACGGAGTCCGATTTCCTGAGTGCGTTCGGTTACGGAAACCAGCATGATATTCATAACACCAATACCGCCCACTAGCAGAGAAATAGCCGATGTTGCTGCTAGCAACAAAGTTAGAGATCCACTGATAGTATTGACAATTTGAAGTAAATCTTTCTGGTTGCGGACAGTAAAATCATCCTCATCAACAATTTTGTGGCGCAACCGCAGCAAGTTAGCAATTTGGAACTGGGCGGCGCGACTATTCGCTTCATCTTTAGCAGAAACGGAGATAAAAGAAACTTCCAAACCATAAGGAGATGTACGCCCGGTTAGGCGGTTTGCCATCGTAGTTATAGGTACATAAATCGTGTCATCCTGGTTGCTTCCCAGAAAAGAGCCTTTAGACTCCATTACGCCAATTACTTCAAAGCCAAGATTTTTGACTCGTACCCTTTGATTTACCGGATCTGTATCACCAAAAAGTTTAGTTGCTACCTCTGACCCTAAAACAACAACTTGGTTATTGCCTTTAATATCTTGGTCGTTGAAAAATCTTCCTTTAGCAACGTTAAAGCTGCGGACGGGCAAAAATGCGGGCGTCGTTCCAATAATTTGAGTATTGGTATTTTTGTTGCGGTAAACGATTGGGAATCGATTTTGTATTTGGGGAGCTACATCTTTAACAGAAGGAACCTGAGTAGCGATCGCTTCTGCATCTGCCAGCACGAGTGTCTTTGGCACGTCTCTGTTGCGTTCTGCATTTTGATTGCCCGGAATTATAAACAGCACGTTTGGCCCTAGCGACTCAAACTGCTCTGATGCTAATTTCTGAGCGCCTTGCCCGATTCCTACCATTGCAATTACCGAGGCATTGCCAATGATAATACCCAGCATAGTTAGGCTGCTACGCAGTTTATTAGCCACCAAAGTTGTAGCGGCCATTTTAACGCTTTCTACAATATCCATACTTGTTAGTGGTAATAGGAATGGGGAACTTTGGGACTGCTTTAGGGGATTAGGGGCATGGGGAACTCCGGACTCCGGACTCCGGACTCCAGACTTTCAATTCCCAATTCCCAATTCAGGCTTATTCATTTTGCGGCTGGTTGCGCTTGCTGTTTTTGGGCAAGTCAATAAACACGCGATCGCCCTCAGTTACTCCCTCTAAGATCTGCGTTTGATCTTTAATCGACGACCCAATCTTAATTGGCTTAAACTTGGGTTCGTTCTTTCCATCCGGTATCAGTACCCCAGTCTGGCCCTTCTCGGTGACAATCGCTACCGTTGGCACCACTAGGGCATTATTAACCTGATTTCCCAAAAACGTCAGATCAGCATTCATCCCCGACCGCAGCTGCTCTTTGCCAGTATCAATTGCCAGCCGCACCTCAAATGACGTGACATTTTGATCCAATATGGCTTCGGGTGCGACTAGCCGCACAGTCCCTTTAAATACTTTTTCGGGATAGGCATCAGCGACAATTTCAACCTGCTGTCCGGGTTTAATTTGTCCGATATTCACCTCTGGGACTTTAGCTTTAATTTCTAAATCCTTAGCGATCGCCACAATAGAAGTAGACGTAGCCGAATTCGTACTAGAAGCCGATGTAGTCGGCGTCACGAAAGCGCCTACGTTGGCATACTTTTGCGTCACAGTTCCATCAAACGGTGCGCGGATCTCCGTATCTTCTAGCTGATATTGCGCCGCCTGCAATTGAGCTTGAGCCGCGTCAACCGCTGCTTTTAACTGGGCAATTTCCTCTGAACTCTTACCATTTTTCAGTTGTTCTAAGGCAGAACGCGCTTCTACCACAGCAGCTTCTAGCTGGTCAATTTCCTCTGGACGCTTGCCTTTTTGGGTCTGCTGTAGCCCAGATCGCGCCTCTTCTACTGCGGCTTTGAGCTGGTCAATTTCTTGAGGCTTGCCATTTTTCACCTGCTGTAAAGAAGACCGTGCTTCCGCCGCTGCTGCTTCCAAGGCTTGTATTTCCTCTGGACGGCTGCCCTTCTTCACCAACTCCAAGCGTTTTTGGGCTTGTGTCAGGCCAGCCCCAGCTGTAGTATTTTCGGTCTTCACCTGGTTGAATTGATCCTGAGAAATCGCTCCCTTCTCTAGCAAGGTTTGATAGCTTTTCAATCTTTGTTGCGTCTGATTGACCCTCCCCAACGCATCGTCAACTTGGGCTTGAGCTTGGGAAATCTCTTCTGGACGACCCTGCCGCGCTTGAGCCAGACGCGCTTCGGCTTGAGCCAGACGCGCTTGTGCCTGGGCAATTTCTTCGGGACGACCTGCTTGGGCTTGAGCCAGACGCGCTTGCGCTTGAGCTAGACGTGCTTGAGACTGGGAGATTTCTTCGGGGCGACTTGTCCGCGCTTGAGCCAGCCGCGCTTCGGCTTGAGCCAGCCGCGCTTGAGCCTGGGCTATTTCTTCCTTCCGGCTGCCATTTTGGGCATCTGCCAACGCCGCTTTAGCTTTAGCCAAGTTAGCTTCTGCTTGTCTGACCTGCGCCTTAATCTCCCTATTTTCCATGACGCCGATGATTTGCCCCGCCCGGACTTTATCCGACTGCTCCACACGCAACTCTGCCAAACGCCCAGAGGTTTTGGGGCTAAGGTTGACGCTTTGAATCGGAACTACAGAGCCGCTAGCGGTAATCCGCACGCTCAAGGTTTGCGATGTAACTGGTACGGTCAGTTTATCGATTTCTACTTGGGGCGTACTTCGGGATTTAATGTAGTAAGTTGTAGAACCAACGCCCAATACGCCCGCTGCCACCAGCCCGATTATCCAACGGTAGGCATTGTTGCCTTTTTTACGTGGTGAGGGCGGTTTTTGTGGGTTGGACTTGGGAGTTGTTTTGGCGCTTTCTGGTTCGGCGACGCGAGCAGCCGTTCTGGAATTGCCATTGAAAAAGTTAGGAAGTTGCATACGTGTTGTCTGTCAGATTCAGGCACTAAAAAGTAGCCGATTTATCCTTGACGGGCAGAGGCGTCCGGATATCCGGATGTCGGGAGGAAGTAGGAAGATAGATGAATGTTACTTTACCTTTCTTAATCTTAGCGACTTGAGATGCCCGGATGGAAGGAATTTTTGAAGGCTGGATCGCCAATATCCGCCAAGTTTTAGTAGTATTTACCCTTCGCCTATGTGTAAACCCTGGAAGTTTACCGATGTGTAATATAGTTTTCTATCTACTAGATTAAGATGGGCTAACGGCGAAGCACTTCACCCATTAGGGTAAAATGACGTTCGCGATCGCCATTTTTCGTTTCCCCAAGGCGCGACACGCATTCGCGGGCAGGCGGCACTACACCTACGCTCTTGATATCCTGACTTGGATACTGGTCTGGTGGGAAGACTTCTGCCAATTAAATTGAGGATGGGTTAACTTATCGGAAGATTGCTTTAAGTTTTGCCCCGGCAACCTAAAGCGTCTCCTTTTGTTTGTTGTTCTTCTGAGGCTGCACAGTGCCCAAGCGTATACCTTTATTATCCCTTCTTGTTCTCCTGGGTTTATGGAGCGTGCCACAGCCGAGTTTTGCACAGGCTCTCGTCCCTTATACGCTGCAACTTGATTCAAAAGAGCTAGAGCAGCAGGGCTTGATCCTGGCACAAGATGCGGCTCAATTGGCAAGATTTCAACAATTTGAACTGGCGCTACCCAGAGCGCAGTTGTCTACTCAGCTAGCTCCTCAGCGGTTTCAAACCTGGTTTTTGCTGGGAACTTTGTACGTGCAATCACAGCAGGTAGATAAGGGAATTACCGCTTTGCAAAAGGCTCAGTCCTTGGAACCCAAGGAGGCTTCGATTCGGTTTTCTCTGGGTAGCGCGTACTTCCAGCAAGGCAAGTACCAGACAGCAGTTTCTAGTATCCAAGAGGGTTTGAAGTTAAAACCCGATGTTCCGGAAGCTTTATTTGATTTGGGCAATGCTTACTATAAGCTGGGTAATTCGCAGCAAGCGATCGCTCAGTATCAAAAAGCAGCCGCCAAAGATCCCAAGTTCTGGCCAGCTATTAATAATATTGGCCTAGTTAAGTACGAATCTGGTGATGTCGAAGGGGCGCTTCGTCAGTGGCGCGCGGCGAACTCTCTCGATAGCAAAGCCGCCGAACCCCTGCTGGCAATGGCGGTGGCGCTGTATGGCAAGGGGGACAGGGAACAAGGTTTGAGGATGGGAGAGGCGGCTATCCGCATCGACAATCGCTACACTGATTTGAAGTTTCTTAAGGATAATCTCTGGGGCGATCGCTTGATAAACGATACGAAAAAGTTCCTACAAATTCCCAGAATTCAAGCCAGTATAGCTGAAGCTAAGAGCCAACCTTCACCAAGCGAAATGGCACCCCAATAATCGGTAATAGGTAATAATGAATGATGAATTAATAAAAGATTTGATAATTCATCATTCATATTTTTTCCAATTACCTATTCCCCAGAAGTCTATGATTTTTGCAACATTGCCATAATCTGCTCTACAAATAGTTGATGGTCAACTACTGGTTTAGAAATATAGCCATCAGCGCCGCTCTGCTTAAGAAAGTTTTCGCGATCGCCATCCATAGCGTGAGCCGTTACCAAAATAATCGGTAATTTAGCCGTTTCCGGATTACCTTTCAAAATCTGCGTAATTTTGATGCCATCAACTGATTTGCCTTGATAAACACTGTTGGTCAGAGAAACATCCATCAAAATAATGTCAGCTTCCCCGGAGTGGGCAATTTGGATTACCTCTTCCACATCTTCAGTGTGCTTCACGTCCAACCCGCCACGCTTACTCAAAATTTTCGAGAAAACGCGAACATTTATTGGCTCGTCTTCTACAATCAAAACTGTTGTCATGCTTCGCTTTTCCTGAGTTCCCAGTCATTGGCGCTGAAGGCTTGCCCATCGCGCTTGATGCACTATTTAGCCAACACCGCCCTAATCCGCTCTACAAACAGTGTAGAGTCAACCACTTGTTTAGAAATATAGTCATCAGCGCCGCTTAGCTTGCAAACGTGTTCGCGATCGCCATCCATAGCGTGAGTTGCCGCTAAGATAATCGGTAATTTAGCCGTTTGCGGGTCAGCTTTCAACATCTGCGCGATCTTGATGCCGTCAACTGACTTTCCTTGGTAAACACTGTTGGTCAGAGAAAGATCCATCAAAATGATATCAGCTTCCCCAGCTTGGGCAATTTGGATTATCTCTTCCACATCTTCGGTGTGCTTCACGTCCAACCCGCCACGCTTACTCAAAATTTTCGAGAAAACGCGAAGAGTTATTGGCTCGTCTTCTACTATCAGAACTGTTGTCATGCTTTGCTTTGGCTGATTTCCTATATATTGGGGCTGATAGGCATCGATAGCGCTATTTTGGCAACAGGCCAATAATCTGCTCTACAAACAGTTGATGGTCAACCACTGGTTTAGAGATGTAGCCATCAGCGCCACTCAGCTTGAGGAAGTTTTCGCGATCGCCTTCCATCGCGTGAGCCGTCACTAAAATAATCGGTAATTTAGCCGTTTGCGGGTCAGCTTTCAACATCTGCGTGATCTTGATACCGTCAACTGACTTTCCTTGGTAAACGCTGTGCGCCAAAGAAACATCCATCAAAATGATATCAGCTTCCCCAGCGTGGGCAATTTGCATCACCTCTTCCACATTTTCAGTATGCTTCACGCCCAAGCCGCCGCGCTTGACGAGAATCTTGGAAAAAACACGAGCATTTATTGGATCGTCTTCTACTATCAGAACGGTTTTCATGGAGCTTTTCCTTTTAAGTCGCGCTCTTTATGGAGAGTTTTCCTTAATACAATCTTGCTTGTAATCCTATAGTGGTCTAATGCGTTATTTTCGGCGGACTTTTGTTCATACATAACCTCTATAAAGTAACAGCTCCTTCCCAAATAGACTAAGGATTTGTATAGGAAACCTGCCATAATTCAGGCTACGGCGGAATAGCAAGAGTATGGGGAAGTATAAAGACTCATCATCAGTATAAGAGGAGCGAGAAGGGTTTGTTGATTGTGCTTATGCCAAAAAAGCTTTTTTCTTCTCCCTTCTTTATTGTGACGCGGAGCGATTGCTATGTTTAAAATACTGCCTCTTCTCTCCTACGTCATCTATCGTTGAAGCGAAAGATTTAGGTTATGCTTGTTGTGCCTTTTTATTCCAGGGGTGTATATGTTGAAAAAGTGGCTCTGCTGATTAAAAGCGATCGCTACTCCTTTCCCTGGGGGGTGTGTCTTGGGGAATATACCCCTTAGAGGGTGGCGCTTCGCCAGCACTATCGCTCTTCGCGTCGGCTAGCATATACCTTATGACAGCCTGAATTCTAACGAATCAGGAAACCAAGCGTATCGGCGATCGCTTGGGGGTAACGAATGCTCTCCCCGACCCAATTTTATAAGCTAGAACCAATAACCCCTTTTCTTTGTGTTTATACTTAGATAATCTCAGCCTGCTTGTAAACTTGCTCTTGCACTCACACAAGATTTTCTGTTTGTATTTAACAGTATGTTCCTCTCACTCTAGCTGCGTAATTTGTGGTATTCTGCGTTTCTAAACGCGGCATCCTTGGCAGGGAGAGCTTTTAGCGATCGCTTTGTTTCCACCTGAATGCTGTTTATTCTTGACGCGCTTTTGTGGTTATCTGGGAATATGCGATCGCTTGTCTCAACAGGTAGTTAGCCTATTTGTAGAGATTTTTATTTACAAAACAGAGACATTAATCTCTTGGGAAATGCGGTTAAATTTAGAGATAATATGTCTCGCGACTAATTGCAACTTGGTTGTGGGTGACGAGTATGATGCTGATTAACACTTATGATACCAGTTGGTACTTAGTCAACATCTAGTCCGGAAAATGCCGGGGAACCCAGGCTGCAACACTCAATCCAACTCGCAGCGTTACCTGGTGTTCTATACCAGATATAGCGAAAATTGTCAAAATATTGCCTGGTTTGACGATAAACCATCACTCTGAAGATACAGAATACTTTTTTTTGTCAGGAAATTAGGGAAAGAAACTCATGGCGAAACAGCTGAACCTGCTGGTTAATGACAGGGTAATCCCCACGGCTTTACACGCGGAGATGCAACGGTCTTATCTTGAATATGCCATGAGTGTGATAGTCGGGCGAGCGTTACCCGATGTCCGCGACGGTTTAAAGCCAGTGCATCGACGCATCGTGTATGCCATGCACGAACTGGGACTTACTCCAGACAGACCTTACCGCAAGTGTGCGAGGGTAGTTGGCGACGTATTAGGAAAATATCACCCGCACGGAGACCAAGCGGTATACGACGCCTTGGTGCGGATGGTTCAAGAGTTTTCTAGCCGTTATCCGCTGCTTGCCGGACATGGAAACTTTGGCTCGGTAGATAACGATCCGCCCGCAGCGATGCGATATACGGAAACAAGACTTGCTTCCATAAGCCATGAAGCGCTACTGGGTGAAATTGGCGAAGCTACGGTTGATTTTACCGGAAACTTCGATAATTCCCAACAAGAGCCAACAGTTTTACCAGCCCAACTGCCCATTTTGTTGCTTAACGGTTGCGCTGGAATTGCCGTAGGAATGGCAACAAATATTCCTCCACACAACTTGGGCGAGATCGTAGATGGCTTAATTGCTCTAATTGATAAGCCAGATTTACCCGATGAGAAGTTATTCGAGTTGATTCCAGGGCCAGACTTCCCTACCGGAGGGGAAATTATTGGCACATCTGGGATTAGGGAAGCTTATAGCACGGGCAGGGGTAGCATCCCAGTGCAGGGAGTAGCAAGCATAGAAGAAATCCAGGGAAGCAAGGGGCGCCAAAAGCGGCAAGCGATTGTGGTGACGGAGTTTCCTTTCCAGGTGAATAAGTCATCCTGGATTGAAAAGATCGCGGAACTGGTCAACGGGGGGAAGATACAGGGAATTTCTGACTTGCGAGATGAGAGCGATCGCGAAGGACTGCGCGTGGTTATCGAACTCAAACGCGACACCAACCCGCAAGAGATCCTCGCTCAACTCTACAGACAAACGGCACTGTGTACAAACTTTGGGGCAATTCTGTTGGCGTTGGTAGACGGACAACCGCGCATCCTGACATTGCGCCAAATGTTAGATCGGTTCCTCTCATTCCGAGAGCAAACTTTAACCCGTCAATACACCCACGAACTGGGCGAGGCTAGGCGACGCCTGCACATTGTTGAAGGGATCTTGACAGCATTGACAAACTTGGACGCAGCGATCGCCATCCTGAGAAATGCCCCAGATGGCAGCACGGCTAAACTTACTCTAAGCAGCGAATTCAATATCAGCGACAGCCAAGCAGATGCTATTCTCGCCATGCCACTAAGACGGCTGACTGGTATGGAACGGCAAAACTTACAGCAAGAATTTGACCAACTCAGCGGTCGCATCGACGAATTAGAGGGATTGTTGAACGATCGCCGCGAATTACTCAAAGCCTTGAAAAAAGACCTGCGATCGCTCAAACGCAAATACGCCGATCCTCGTCGCACCAGAATTCGCCTTTTAAAAGCAGGGGAACCAGAGAGCAAGGCCGCTAACGAGAAGGAGAGTAAGGGAACCGACGATAAAGGCAACAAAGGATCAGAAAAGTCCAAAAATCCCAAATCCCAACTCTCAAATCCCAAATCTCAAGAACAGGAGAATCCCAAATCCCCAGCCCCAAATCTACAATTGCATGCCGAACCCGCAGAAGAAGAGGTAGTTGTAGAAATTACCCAGCGGGGGTACGTGCGCCGCTTACCAAAAACTGGGAATAAATCTGCGTCTGCGAAATCTAATGATGATTTTGCTGTTCAAACTAAGCTCATTAGTACAGAACAAGATTTAGTCGTACTCACCAAACTGGGCAAAGCTTACCCCGTAAAAGTGGGAGATATTCCACCCACCTCTGGGGGAAGCAAGGGAACCGCACTGATCCAGCTTTTACCCACTTCGGCTCAATCTGAAACAGTAACGGGGCACTTTTTCCTAGCAGATGCCCAAAAAGCCGATTTGCTCTTACTTACTAAGCAGGGGAAAATCAAGCGCCTGCCTATGTTAGAACTTGCTACCCTTAGCGGACGGGGGCTAACGCTGATCAAGCTTAAAGATAATGACGAGTTACAGTATGCCACTCTTACTAAAGCAAAAGATCAGGTGGTAATAGCTACTTCCGGGGGACGTTTGCTGCGGCTGTTAGTAAATGACGAACATCTACCGCTAACAGGACGATTGTCTAGCGGTGTGCCAGCGTTGCGCGTGGGTCGTCAAGAGCAAATAGTTGGTTGTTTTATAGGGGGTGTATATGACAACATCTTGCTGGTTTCCCAGTTAGGGTACGCCAAGCGAATGCCAGTTTGCGCTATGCCGCTGTCTGTACCGGGTAATATTGGCACTCAGGCGCTACAGTTTACTAGCAAAACAGATTCAATGGCTGGAATGGTTGCTGCACCAGAAGGAGAATCGGCGAGTTTAGCGACGAGTACGCAGCGAATCGTGCGAATAGCTGTGGATTCGGTGAAGTTGTTTGGGAAAGATGGGGCGGGCG
Source organism: Microcoleus sp. FACHB-831 (assembly GCF_014695585.1). NCBI lineage: Bacteria > Bacillati > Cyanobacteriota > Cyanophyceae > Oscillatoriales > Microcoleaceae > Microcoleus > Microcoleus sp. FACHB-831. The sequence goes on from NZ_JACJON010000025.1 coordinate 19,707, forward strand.
ATCGCATCCGTCAACTCAACCCCGATGAAAAAGTCATCAGTGTCATTTCTTGTCGTTAGCCATTAGTCCGGAGTCCGGACTCCGGACTCCGGAGTCTGGAGTCTGGACTCCCAATCCCCAATTACCCATTAACCCGAACTGGCCAAACACCCAAGCCGATTATCCGCGCTGGAAGGTCGCGCAAAATCGGCAAACGCAGGAAAGCAGGTGGCTTAAACGGCTGACTGGAGTTGAGAACGCGAGCCAATACCTGCTTCTGAATTAACGACTGGAATTGTTGGATAATACGTGTCGGCCACTCGCGCTGGCGCTGCACTTCCGCCAGATCCCACAAATGCAGAGAATTACTCTTAAGCGGTTCAGCTAGAACGTTCGCTGCAACAACTGCATCTTGAATTGCGTAGTTAATGCCAACTCCCCCAACTGGAGACATTACGTGAGCAGCATCGCCAATTAGCAACAGTCCCGGACTATACCAACGAGGGAGACGGCTGGACTCGACTGAGAGAAAGGCAACTTGACTCCAATCGTGCAAGTGTTGGACGCGATCGCTCATCTCTGGAACAATCTCTACAATTGACTTTCGCAGCGCTTCTAATCCAGCAGCGCGAATCTGCTGATAGCCACCTTTGGGGATAACATAAGCCATCTGCCACTCGTCAGTACGATCTAGCATTGCTATGATGTGGCCTATCCCGATACGTCCCAACCCACCGGAGGGATCTTGTGGCGTGCGAGGTAGGCGGAACCACAAAACATCCATTGGCGGCGAGGTTTCGATGGGTTGAAAGCCAGCCATTTGCCGAATGTGCGAGTGGCGACCGTCGGCGCCTACTGTAAGACGCGCCCTTATTTCATGCACTCCCCCGTGTCCCCTGTAGCGCACCCCTTGGACAACTCCATTTTCCTCAATCAAATCTTGTACGTTCGCACCCATGATTAACTGAAAATTCGGATAATTTTTCGCTTCTTGGGTGATGAACTCCAGAAAACGCGCCTGGGGCATCATCGTAATGTAGGGATATCGCGTCTTCAAATGACTAAAGTCAGCCAGCCTTACAGAACCTTTAGGAGTAACGACGCTAATGTTGCGGATCTTGCTGTGTGGCAACTCTAGCAATCTGTCAGCTAAACCGAGTTCCTCCATAATCTGCATGACGCTGGGGTGAATTGTATCTCCCCGGAAGTCCCGGTCAAAGTCTTTGTGTGCTTCGAGGAGGCTAACGGAAATTCCTTGCCGTGCTAAAAGCAGCGCTAAAACAGCACCAGCGGGGCCACCCCCGACGATGCAGCAGGTTGTCTGCTGGACATCTAGCACTTTTGATTCTTTATCCTGAACAGAGGTTGTGTCGATAGCCATAATCAAAACTCCTTTTCTTTGATTGACTGGTTAATCAATTTGACGTTAAAAAAAATATCGGCTTTACTCGCGTTAATTTGTTTGTGGGTTAGGTATTTCCATCCCCCGCAGAAAAACTTCAACTAAAGTTTTAACCATTGTCTCCTTACTCAATCGCTGCGAGTCCGGTTGCGGAAAAACCTCGCGGGTGAGCAAGAAAGCTATTAGGGGGCCAATGAAACAGCGTGCTGCTGCGCCTGCATCCATGCGATGCATTACGCCTGCATCCATCTGTTTTTCGAGATAACAAGTTAAGAAGGCAAAACCGCGACCAGGCCCGATGGTGTTAAGCATTTCAGCAACTATAGGTCGCCGGATGGATTCGCCCAGCATTAGCTTGAGGAGGGCGATCGCAGTCGCGTTGTCAGCTACTTTGAGAAATGTACTAGCAAAGAGAGTGAGTGCATCTGGAGGTGTTAGTGTCATCATCTCTTCGCTGTGGGTAAGCAATTGCAGCATGGGTATGCGCTGCTCAACCACTTGGCGAAACAGGTCGCTTTTGTCCTTGAAGTAGTGGTAGATTAGACCGGGCGAACCAACCCCAGACGCAACGGCAATATCTTTGTTGGTCGCCTTCTCAAAGCCTTTGCTAGAAAAGACTTCTAAGGCTCCGTCAATAATTTGCTGTCGCCGACTCTCGTAGTCTTGTTCGTCCCTTGGTGGCATGGTTGCAGTTCGTTGATTGACTGATTAATCAAATTGTAAGTCGTAGAGCGATCGCTTGCTTCATGTTTTAGATACAAAATCAACCATAATGTCAAAGTACGATGGGATCGGGCTAAAGCGCTTCACCCATCTGCATCGCCTGAATGGGTGATTCTGAAACATCGCAGCTGTTGAAATATCGTGGCTCAGGTTATTCTCGAAAACGTCTACAAAAGCTTTTGGGCGCGTAAAGGGGAACGGGCGATCGCACCCGTAATGGGACAACCCTTGATATCATCATCGGTTGATGAACCAACCCCGCAATCGGGCAGTGTGAATATTTTGCGTCGCATCACCTTAACCGTCCAAGATGGCGAGTTTATGGTATTGGTGGGGCCATCGGGTTGTGGCAAAAGTACGCTTTTGCGCGTAATTGCTGGGTTGGAAGAATTGACTGGAGGGAATATTTGGGTAGGCGATCGCCCCGTTAACGATTTGCCACCCAAGGAACGAGACATAGCAATGGTGTTTCAGAATTATGCTCTTTATCCCCACATGACGGTTTACGATAACATCGCCTTTGGTTTGCGGCGAATGAATAGGGGAGAAAGAAATCAAAAAGATTTTGTAGACAATTTGTTGGTGGGAGTGACGCGCAAGCTACCTAAAGGTTTGCGCTACATGACTAATAGAGAAAAAGCAGTAGATGAGCAAGTGCGTACTGTTGCTAAGTTATTGCAAATTGAAACATTTTTAGACAGATTGCCAAAACAACTTTCTGGTGGGCAAAAGCAGCGCGTAGCATTAGGAAGAGCGATCGCGCGTAATCCTCAAGTGTTTTTGATGGATGAACCGCTGTCTAATTTAGATGCAAAACTCCGGTCAGAAACTCGCGCCCAAATTGTTAAATTACAGCGGCATTTAGGGACGACAACAATTTACGTTACCCACGATCAAACTGAAGCAATGACGATGGGCGATCGCATTGCTGTAATGAATGCTGGACAAATTCAGCAACTTGCCTCTCCTTTAGAACTTTACAACCGTCCAGCTAACCAGTTTGTAGCTGAATTTATTGGCTCTCCGCCGATGAATTTTCTGCCAATTCAAGTTAAAGCACCGCTATTGATTACCCAAGCTCAATTTAGGCTAACTTTGCCAGAAATGTGGGAATCAGTATTGCAGAAATATGACGGTAAAACTTTAACTTTAGGAATTCGACCAGAACACTTAAGCATTAGCCTTGCAGCGCCTAAAAATTTGCAAGTGCGAGTTGAGTTAGTGGAAGCTTTGGGGAACGAAACTTATTTATCTGTTAGTTTGATAGATTTTGGCGCGATCGCGCCTACTTTACAGGTAAGAATTCCCCCCGATCGACCCGTGAGAATTGGCGAAGAACTCTGGTTGTCCTTAGCATCAGATAAAATTCATTTGTTCGATCCTGAAACTGGTGTTGCAATACGCCCGTAATGCTTTTAATGTTAATTATCTGGCGTATGTAAGAAAAGGTAAATTGTTATGGGCTTTTTGAGAGAAATATTCGGCCCTAGTAAAGAAGAAGTCTGGCAAGAACTGTGTAACCAAATCGGCGGGGAAATGAAAGGCGGATTCTGGGGTGGGAACAAAGTTGAGATACGGGTTAAAGAATGGATAATTATTCTGGATACCTACACGGTTTCTACGGGTAAAAGTTCTACTACTTATACTAGAATGCGATCGCCCTATGTAAATAGGGATGGTTTTCAGTTTGCCATCTATCGCCAAGGCTTTTTCAGCGAAGTAGGAAAAGTGTTTGGAATGCAGGATATTGAAACTGGCGATTCTGAATTTGACCGCAACTTCCAGATCCAAGGTAATGATGAATTTAAAGCAAGGGAATTATTTGCAAACCCCAAAATTCGTTATCTAATTCAGCAGCAACCCTCGATTCACTTTGAAGTTAAAGACGATGAAGGCTGGTTTCGCGCCAGTTTCCCTGAAAAAGTCGATGAACTTTATTTTCAAGTAACAGGCGTCATCAAAGATGTCGAAAGGCTAAAATCTCTGTACGAGTTATTTGCCGAGACCCTGAATCAACTATGCCACATAGGTTCAGCTTACGAAGACGATCCAAACCTCAGACTTTGAAATAATGGATGTTGGTAGGAAGAAGAGCCTAATTTTAAACCTTTCACTTAGGCCTTACCGCCAACACTCCAACCTTCAACAATTGCATAATTTATATATTTTCAGGCATTTTATGTGTAAACTTAACTTAGCAAAATAAACGCTGCTAATGCGGATATGATTGGCAACAATGACCGTTAAAAAAGTAGATTGACCCAAATGCTCCAAAAGCTTAAAGAAGCCCTAGCGATATTTACTTCAAACATAGGTTTATTCAGTCTCCTTGTTCTTACAATTTGGTTGCCAGCTACCCTTTTTATGGAATATGTCGATATTGCCGTTCCTCTGCGAAGTGAGTTGGAAGAACTAAGGAGAGGAATAAGAATATCAAATTTTATAGAGTTAGGATTTAGCCCCATTTATATAGGCGCTCTTATTTATTCAGTATCGCAAATCAAAGAAAGCCAAATAGTTACTTATTCAAAAGCAATGTCTGTGGGTCTTCGTAATTGGGGTAAAATTTTCGGAGTCCGGTTCTGGACTGGTTTATTAATTGGTTTAGGATTAATTGCTTTTGTAATTCCTGGAGTCATTATCGCCGTTCGCTATGCACTTGTTGTTTGTGTTGTTGTGCTTGAAGGAGGTAAGTCACCGCGAACAATGGCAAGAAGCGTTACGCTTACAAAAGGCAAAAGATGGCAAATATTCGGCGCAATAATTTTAGCTTGGTTAGGAATATTGATTTTTACATTACTGGTTACATTGCTTGTAAATATTATCTTGGAATTAGCAGGGCAGCAAGAAAATTTTGTTATTTCTGTATTATTGGGTTGTTTTATAAAAATTGGCTTTGCAATTCCCGATATATTAATGTTTTTATATTATTGGGAAGCGAGGGAAAAAGAATTAGTTGATGAGCAAATTACAACCTAAATACCAAATTGGTTAGAAACAGAACCAATATAATTTAATTTAAATATAGCCCCCAACCGTTTCCAAAGTTGCTGGAGTTGGGGCAACAGAGCAGGTTCAGACAAAGCTAAAATAGAGCGGTCTGTCATAAAATCTGCTATCCATACGCCTATGACCACTGCTGCTCCGGTAAAAACTAAGTACGAAGCCATCATCGGTTTGGAAACTCATTGCCAACTGAATACCGCTACCAAGATTTTTTGTAGTTGTTCGACGGAATTTGGTGCGACTCCAAACCAAAATGTCTGCCCAATATGTATGGGGATGCCTGGGGTATTACCAGTACTGAATGAAAGGGTGCTGGAGTACGCTGTTAAAGCAGGACTGGCACTTAATTGTCAAATTGCTCCCTATAGCAAATTCGACCGCAAGCAATACTTTTATCCCGACCTACCTAAAAATTATCAGATTTCCCAGTACGATTTGCCTATTGCGGAACACGGTTGGCTAGAAATTGAGCTAACTGATGAGGCTGGCAATCCTATCCGCAAAAAGGTTGGTATCACCCGCCTGCATATGGAGGAAGATGCTGGGAAACTGGTTCACGCAGGTAGCGATCGCCTCTCTGGTTCTACTCACTCGCTCGTAGACTACAATCGCACTGGCGTACCTTTGGTAGAAATTGTATCGGAACCGGATATCCGTTCTGGTCAAGAAGCGGCTGAATATGCCCAAGAATTGCGCCGAATTCTGATTTATCTGGGCGTCAGCGACGGGAATATGCAAGAAGGTTCGCTGCGCTGCGACGTGAATATATCAGTGCGTCCAGTTGGACAAGAGAAGTTTGGCACGAAGGTAGAAATCAAAAATATGAACTCCTTCAACGCCATCCAACGCGCCATTGAGTATGAAATTGAGCGTCAAACCGCAGCTATAGAAGCAGGCGATCGCATTGTACAAGAAACTCGGCTGTGGGAAGAAGGCAGCCAGCGCACTATCAGCATGCGCGTCAAAGAAGGTTCTAGCGATTATCGCTATTTTCCAGAACCAGACTTGGCTCCTATTCAAGTACCATCAGGGCAATTGGAGCATTGGAAGTCAGAATTACCCGAACTCGCAGCCCACAAGCGCCGTCGTTACGAAAGCGATTTAGGTCTTTCTGCCTATGATGCCCGCGTGCTAACCGACGATCGCGGGGTAACGGAGTATTTTGAAGCTGCTGTTGCCTTCGGAGCCAATCCCAAGCAAGCCGCTAACTGGGTGATGGGGGATATCAGTGCTTATCTCAATCAAGAGAAACTGAACATCAGCGCACTAGCACTCAAACCCGCTACTCTAGCTGAACTAATCTCTTTAATTGAAGACAACACCATCAGCGGCAAAATCGCTAAGGAGATTTTGCCAGAGTTGCTCTCTAAGGGGGGTTCGGCTAAGGCATTGGTTGAGTCTAAGGGACTTGTGCAAATCTCCGACGCTGGGGCGCTCGAAACCATTATTGATGAAATTTTGGTGTCAAATCCCAAAGAATTGGAACAGTACCGCAGCGGCAAAACTAAGCTGCTGGGCTTTTTTGTGGGACAGGTGATGAAGAAAACTGAGGGACGGGCTAACCCGAAGCTGATCAACGAAATTCTGGCTAAGAAGCTCAATGCTTGATCCCAGCTTTACATTAAAGGGGGAAAACTTTACAAAAAACATATGTTAGGGGGTATCACCCCCCACCCCCAATCGCTATAGTAGGGGTAGTAGATGCACCCTGATGATCGGGAGAGTCGCCAAGTGACTCTCCTTTTTTTGTTTTCAATAACATTGTTGCAAATTATCCTCTTCTCCAAAAAAAGTTTAAAAAGGGGGTGACACCCCCCACCCCGAAATGATATATTGATGTTTAGTAGATGCACCCTGATGATCGGGAGAGAAGCCAACTGGCTCTCTTCTTTTTTTTTCGGGGTAAAGGACGAGTGGCTTTCGCGATCGCTGCGCTTCACAAGCATCCGAGCGGTATTGCAGACAACGACAAAAAAAAGATTTTAAAAGGGGGTGACACCCCCCACCCCGAAATGATATATTGATGTTTAGTAGATGCACCCTGATGATCGGGAGAGAAGCCAACTGGCTCTCTTCTTTTTTTTTCGGGGTTAGATGACGGACTTGGATCTGCGAGTACATTTCCGGAGTCCAGAGACTTGCTATAATCTGCTCACTCTAGGGAAGCGAAAAGCTTATAGGAGGAGTGATGTCAGACTGGCAGGTAATTAGCGGTGGGGTTACTGCGCCGAGAGGATTTCGGGCAGCGGGAATTAGGGCAGGGCTGAAACCTTCAGGATTACCAGATTTAGCATTGATTGTGTCGGATGTAGAAGCGATCGCGGCTGGTGTGTTCACTACATCTGTTGTTCGCGCCGCACCTATAGACTATTGTCGCCAACGACTGCAAGCCAAACATAGTGCGCGTGCTATTCTCTGCAATGCCGGACAAGCGAATGCGGCTACAGGCGAACAAGGGTGGTTGGATACTCTAGAAAGTGCAATGATGCTGGGGCAAGCGCTGAATATTCCCTCAGAATCAGTATTGATAGCGTCTACTGGCGTAATCGGACAACGGATTAAGATGGACGCGCTAAAGGCGGGGATTCCCAACTTAGTAGCGGCGGTGTCGGAAACTGGTGGGGATGCAGCAGCAAAAGCTATATGTACTACTGACTTAGTACCGAAATCAATAGCCCTAGAGACAACAATAGGCGATCGCACCGTGCGAATAGGCGGTATGTGCAAAGGAAGCGGGATGATTCATCCCAACATGGCGACAATGCTAGCCTTTGTGACTTGCGATGCAGCAGTTTCGCCATCGCTATGGCAGAAAATGTTGAGTAGAGCCGCAGATCAAAGTTTTAATCAAATTACAGTCGATGGCGATACAAGTACAAATGATAGTTTGTTTGCCTTAGCGAACGGTCAATCGCGGACACCTGCGATTACAGAGATGGGGGCTGAAGCTGAGAAATTGGAAGCAATGCTGACAGAAGTTTGTCAGTATTTAGCGAAGGCGATCGCGCGTGACGGAGAAGGTGCAACTTGCTTAATTGAAGTGCAAGTTACAGGCGCAGTTGATGAAGAAGCTGCACGTAAAGTAGCCAAAACAATTGTAGGTTCATCTTTAGTTAAGTCAGCAATTTTTGGTCGCGATCCAAACTGGGGAAGAATTGCAGCGGCGGCGGGACGTGCTGGGGTTGCTTTCGATCAAGAAAATTTGCGAATTCAGCTAGGCGATTTCTTAATGATGGAACATGGGCAACCCCAGCAATTCGATCGCGCAGCGGCGAGTGCTTATTTGAAAGCTGCGGCGGCTGGTGCTTATTTGAAAGAAGATACTGTTTTAATTTCGGTGAGTATTGGCAACGGTGCGGGTTCTGGTACAGCTTGGGGTTGTGACTTGAGTTACGACTACGTGAAGATTAACGCCGAGTATACGACATAAGGATGCGATCGTATTGCCCTGGCGATGTTCGTAATCGCGGCTAGACAAACGAAGTCCGCCTTCGCGGACTAAGAAATGTTCAATTTAACCCGCGAAGGCGGGTTTTGTCTGTGTAGCCGCGAATTCTATTCGCCAAAACAATTTAAAATATGCCTCAGCATCCATAAAGCAGACGATTTAAATTATGCGTTTCTAACACAAATGAGGTCAAATTTCACGCAGTTATATCTCCATTGCGTTTGGGCAACATGGGATAGATTGCCTTTAATTACACCAGATATTCAGAAGCAGCTTTATTCAGCGATTATTGGAGAGTGCAACCAGCTAGGATGTACAGTCATTGCCGTTGGTGGCGTTGAGGATCATATCCATCTCTTAACAGGTTTTTCGACTACTGTAACCGTATCTAACCTGATTAAGCAAATCAAGGGCAGTTCATCTCATCTAATTACCCACGAAATAAAACCTGGTGAATTTTTTAAATGGCAAGGCAGCTACGGGGCTTTTACTGTTAGCCATGATGCTATAGATAAGGTGGCTGACTATATCAGAAATCAGCGCATTCACCATCATCAAAAATCACTGATTTCTACTTGGGAAATAAATACGGACTAATTTATGAAATGTCCTAGCGATGTTCGTAATCGCGGCTAGACAAACGAAGTCCGCCTGCGCGGACTAAGAACATTTTTCATTTAACCCGCGAAGGCGGGTTTTGTGTGTGTAATTTCCCTGGCGATTGGAAATCGCGGCTAGACAAACGAAGTCCGCCTACGCGGACTAAGAACATTTTTAATTTAACCCGCGAAGGCGGGTTTTGCCTGTGTAGCCGCGAATTCTATTCGCCAGGACGATGAAAACTTTCTACAACCCTTACCTCGCGGCTTTTGCCTGTGTAGCCGCGAATTCTATTCGCCGGGACAATGAAAATTTTCTACAACCCTTACCTCGCGGGTTTTGTCTGTGTAGCCACCAATTCCATTCGCTGGGGCGATTTCCCTCGCGGGTTTTGTCTGTATAGCCGCAAATTCCATTCGTTGGGGTAAGACATTCGCCTGGTTTTGATGTGCCACAATAAACCTAATTGTCTCACACTCATAAACAATGGTTTGGGCAGCAGGAAAGCAGTTGCAGGGCGGGCGATACGTCATTGAAAAAGTTCTGGGAGAAGGGGGCTTCGGGATTACCTACAAAGCACTACACAAACTGCTAAATCAGCTAGTCGTGATTAAAACGCCCAACCAGAGACTAAAATATGACCCCGACGAATACCCCAAGTATTTGCAGCGATTCAAGGAGGAAGGGCAGCGACTGGCAAGGCTGTCTGAAAAGCCGCATCCCAATATTGTGCGCGTCAGCAATTTGTTTGAAGAGGGCGGAACATACTACCTGGTGATGGATTTTGTGCCAGGGGTGAGTTTGGAATCTTTAGTGCGGCGTCGGGGGGCGTTACCTCAAGAAGAAGCAATCGAGTATGTACGACAAATTGGGGCAGCCCTAACCATAGTACACAAGGCGAATCTGGTGCATCGGGATGCTCACCCAGGTAACATTATGGTGCAGAACGATGGTAAAGCTGTGCTGATTGATTTTGGCATTGCTGCGGATCTTGCCCTAAAGGTAAATACTTCTAAGCATCCTGCAAATAGGGCCTTTGCTCCCCCTGAACAGGAAGAAGGCAGTGGTGAGCCAACTGTAGATATTTACACTCTTACTGCATCTTTATACTATGCGGTGACTGGCCAATTCCCTAGTTGGCAACGACAGGGAAACAAGCCCAAATTAGTTCCACCGAAGCAATTTGCTAATATCAGCGATGACTTGAATCAGGCAATTCTCAAAGGGATGGAATTAGACGCAAGAAAGCGCCCTCAGTCGGTGCAGGAATGGTTGAAGTTGCTGGAAGTGGCGAATCGCGCTGCTCCGGCTCCTCCACCCCAACGAACAATAAGAAGAAATTTTAATTGGCAGGCGCTGGGCGAGCTGGTAGCATTCTTTCTATACAACACTTTAATGACCCTCTCATTCTGCATTATATTTGATTGGGATTGGACTTTGAATTGGGTTGCTGCTTTGGGTATTGGTTTGATTCTTTTTAATACCCTCGTTTGGTGTTTAGCTTCTTATTATTTTTATTTGCATTATTTCCAATTGCGGTTCGGCGAGATCTTCTTCATGATTGTGCTACTAGGAAATACTTTATGGCTATTTGGGGGGGGCCGTTGATGTGTCACCTATTAAAGTTTCGCTCATAACCACAACGCTTTTTCAAACCTAATTTGATTTTAGCCCATGATAGCGATCGCCCTCATATAAAAACTCACCTCAACTGTGTCACCAAAAAGGTAGAGTAATCTAGAATAATCTTTTCTACCCTTGATGTGAAAGTGAGAGAAATGATGCGATCGCGTAAATTATCTAAAAAATCATTCCTAAAATTATTGACGCTGGGATTAAGTTTGTATGCGCTTATATTACTGCCATTTATTGTAATGGGCATTAGCGCCCGCCTTTGTGTCGATCGAGGCAGGAGTTTGGAAAAGCAAGGGAAACTAAATGACGCGATCGCATCTTACCGACAAGCTACTAAATTTAACTCTAGCTATTTGTATGCTCACGTTCTTCTGGGTGATGCTCTTAGAAAAAAAGGTAAATTTGATGAAGCGATCGCGGCTTATAATAAAGCTATTCTACTCGACCGTAATTATGTGTATGCTCACCAATCTTTGGGCAATGCGCTCAAACAGCAGGGTAAAATAGATGCGGCGATCGCTGTTTACCAAAACGCTATCGAGCTTAATCCCAAAGATGCTGTTTCTTATTCTATTCTAGGTCGTGCGCTATACGAGCGGGGTAAATTAGACAGTGCGATCGCTGCTTACAAAAAAGCTATCGAAATCGACCCTAAAATTGCAACTAATTACATCAATATAAGTTTAGCACTGAACAAACAGGAGAAATTAGACAGCGCGCTCGCTGCTTACAAAAAAGCCATAGAACTCGATCCTAAGTTAGCCAATAAGCACAAAAAGCTGGGTGAGGCATTAGCTTACGATAAAAAACAAGACGCAGCATTAACAACTTACCGACAAGCAATTAAACGCAATCCAAAAGATGCCAGCGCTTACAACAATTTTGCCCAAGCGCTATACGAACAGGAGAAATTAGACAAAGCGATCGCTGCTTATCGACAAGCAATTAAGCTCAATCCGAAATATGTCTCTGCTTACAATAATTTAGGCGATGCGCTGACAGAAAAAGGAAAATTAGACAGTGCGATCGCAGCTTACAGACAAACTATTAAACTCAACCCATCATCTGCCTCTGCTTACAATAATTTGGGCAATGCGTTAAGAAATGATGGTAAACTCAAGAGCGCGATCGCTGCCTATCGCCAGTCCATCAAAATCAATGACAAAAATGCCTCTGCTCACAACAATTTAGGTTTTGTTCTACAGCAGCAAGGAAAATTTAAAGAAGCTATTAAAGAGTTTAGTTTAGCGATACAATTAGACCAAATTTGGAAAACACCTAAAATTAATCTCAGTGAAACACAGCGTCTTTTAGCTATTCGCGATAACCCCAATATTTTAGCACGAGCAGAACGATTGCCAAGTAAAAATAAAGAACCTTTAGTTTCCCTCAAGCGTTCTATCGTAAGGATTATTTTAAAGACACATTCCAATTATCGTACTGGTGCAGGATGGGTAGTTAAACGTGAGGGAAATACAGCTTGGCTTGTCACAAATCGCCATGTTGTAACAGATAAAAATGAGCGGCAATATCAGAAAATTGAGGTTGAGTTTTATAGCGAACCCCGACCCAATCAATTCCGCAAGCGACGAGCCGCTGAAATTACTAAAATTAGCAAAGCTGACGATCAACTGGATTTAGCTTTACTGAAAGTTACCGAAATTCCCAAGGATATCAAACCCTTACCCATATCTTCAATAGCTATTTCTCCGGGCACACCAGTTACTATCATCGGACACCCGATAACTGGCAATGATTGGGCAGCCATAAAAGGACGAGTCCGCAATAATATAGATGGAGAATTACAACTATCAACCATTGTAACCGGAGGCCATTTTGGTAGTCCTGTTTTAGACCAGAATAATCGTGTTGTGGGCATCGTGTGGGCAGGAAAATTATTAGATAGAACCACTACAGCACCAGATAAACCTGGGTATGGTATTGCTTTTCCTATGAAACCAGTTATAGAACAACTGCAAAGCTGGGGAATAGACTAGATAATCGAGAATAGAAAAGGCTATCCCATTAGGGAAGCGCTGCTTATTTATTGTTATCGCTTCTAGTAATTGAAACCAATGTTAAGACGGATTTCTGTGGTCGGCACAAGTGGTTCGGGCAAGACAACTTTAGCGCGTCAAATATCGCAAATTCTTGCCATTACCCATGTGGAATTAGATGCACTCCACTGGGAACCGAACTGGACGGAAGCACCAAAATATCTCTTTCGCGATCGCGTATTACAAGCTTTGAGTGGCGACAGTTGGGTTGTTGATGGAAATTACACCGCAGTGCGCGATATCGTTTGGGGTCGAGCTGATACAATTGTTTGGCTAGATTACTCTTTACCAGTCATGCTTTCACGGGTGGTGCGTCGCACTTTGCGGCGGGTGTTAATGCAAGAAGAACTCTGGAGTGGAAACCGCGAAACATGGCAAACAACTTTCAGCCGCGCTTCGATTATTTTGTGGCTGCTTCAAACTTATCAAAAAAACCGAAAAGAATATCCAATTTTATTTAGCAAACAGGAATATGGCCATCTTCAAATAGTACATCTGCGATCGCCACAGATTACAAAAAATTGGCTATTTACTATAAAACCGTAAAAAGATACCGCAACTATTTGTATTTTTTATCAAGCTTGGTGAAGAGCTAGCGCTCTTTTTTAACCCCCAGAGATGACAGATCAATATATAGCGTTTACACAAGGAGAAAATCTGAAAAAATACTTTTTTACCCGACCGAGCCGATTCACCTAAAATTTTATAAATTGTGCTTAGTAAATAAATATGACGAATATCATTTTCAGACGAGCATCAGCGGCTGATTATCCTGAGATTATTGCTCTGCATAAAAAGAACCTTTTCTCGAATTTATCTGATATCGAGAGGCAGGATGGCTTTTTATCAATTGATATTAGCGATCCTCTGCTTGCAGCTATAAACGAAGACGTGGCGGTTATTGTCGGTGTGCAGGAGAAAGTAGCGATCGCATATGTTTGTGCAACCACTCAAGAATATTCTCAGCAGATTCCCTTGCTCAAATATATGATGAGCTTGTATCCTGAAACGATGTTTCAGGGGCAGCCTTTGAGCAATTATCGTTCTTTTTTGTATGGCCCCGTGTGTGTTGCGGCTGCTTACCGAGGGACTGGTATCCTACAAGGTTTGTTTAAAGCACTTCTAGCTCAAGTAGCCACACAGTTCAATGCTGGTGTTGCTTTTGTAGCAAAGGACAATCCGCGAAGTCTTCGGGCGCATACTCAAAAACTCGGTATGGAGATGCTCAGAGACTTTGAGTTTAACGGCAAATCGTACTTCATACTTGGATTTCCAGTGCTACCTCAATCGCATTCTTAATCTATTTCTTTGAGACGCCAAAGCCACCAAAACTAACACGGCGAATATTCATCTACCAATTGCCACAGGTTGATCGTTTGAACGTATTTTTTCATATACCAAGCACTGCAAAGACCAAGCGTGCTTGTGCAATAAATCAATTTAGAGAGTTTACATAGGATAATCAGGCCCTTAGCGAAAGGAACACGCCGTTGGGGGCGATCGCTCCTCTGCTCCTCTTATACGATACCGGGATTTAGATTTTGCCTCTCTACTTCAACCCCAAAATACTAAACCCAAAGGGTATTAGAAATACGGTTCACTTTGTACCCTGAACTACCTGCAAATTGCCACCTGCATAAAGTTTGGCGTTGCTTACCTCAACCCTAAACTCCTCTAACAACGCAGCTAAAACCCTTTCGAGCAATTGCCCAGCAGTTTCCCTCTCAACCAATAGCGACCGTTGCAGCGACACACGCGAGATATCCAATGCTTTCACATTATGGGAGTATCGCACCATAAATTGCGTAGCCTGACCAGAACTGCAACAGTGTCCTTAAGATAGTTCCCATCGCCTTATCCCCGGTAAAATTGTGTATCCTTTGTTGCCAACTGCAACCGCAAAAAGCATATATTGTTAAAATCAGTAACAAATATGAAAGATTGGGAAACTGTTACCGCTATGGGTCGAGTTGGAGTTTTGCTGCTAAATCTAGGCGGGCCGGATGAATTAGAGGATGTCGGGCCTTTTCTGTTCAATCTGTTTTCCGACCCAGAAATTATCCGCATACCGTTTACGTCGCTACAACGACCCCTTGCATGGTTGATTTCCACCCGGAGAACCAAAAAATCGCAAGAGAACTACAAGAAAATTGGCGGCGGTTCGCCACTGCGGCGGATCACAGAAGCGCAGGCGATGGCGCTACAGGAAAAATTGCAGCAAAAAGGGCAAAATGTCAACGTATATGTGGGGATGCGCTACTGGCATCCTTATACAGAAGAGGCAATCGTCCGCATTAAGCGCGACAACATCGATCGCGTTGTAATTTTACCTTTATATCCCCAATTCTCCATCAGCACAAGCGGTTCAAGTTTTAGGCTTTTAGAAAAACTGTGGCAAGAAGACCCAGCACTGTCGCGAATTGAATATACAGTAATTCCCTCATGGTATCAGCAGCCCAAATACCTCGAAGCAATGGCGGAGCTGATTGCCAAAGAACTCGACCAATTTGCCAATCCTGATGAGGCTCACATTTTCTTCAGCGCTCATGGTGTTCCAGTGAGTTACGTTGAAGAAGCGGGAGATCCATACCAGAAAGAAATTGAGGAATGCACTGCTTTAATTATGCAGACCCTCAATCGACCCAACGCGCATACCTTGGCTTACCAGAGTAGAGTGGGGCCAGTTGAGTGGCTAAAGCCATACACTGAAGATGCGATCGCAGAACTCGGTGCCCAAGGCGTTAAAAATATGGCTGTCGTGCCTATAAGCTTTGTTTCCGAACACATCGAAACTCTCGAAGAAATTGATATCGAATATCGAGAAGTAGCCGAAAAAGCTGGCATTCACAACTTCCGTCGCGTGAGTGCGCCCAATACTCATCCCCTCTTCATTGAATCACTCACCGATCTGGTAGTTGATGCCCTCAATGCGCCTGCGGTGAAGCTATCGCAAGTCCCACAGCTTAAGAAACAAGTCAAAATGTACCCGCAAGAAAGTTGGGAGTGGGGTCTGACTACAACGGCAGAAATTTGGAACGGACGTCTGGCGATGCTGGGCTTTCTAGCGTTAATCCTAGAGTTAATAACTGGTCGCGGACTTCTGCACTTCGTAGGAATTTTGTAAAAGTAACAAGCGCGAAGCGTCGTAGCAAATCCGAAAAAGGCACAAGGAAGAATTCTTTCTTGTGCCTTTTTCCTTTTAAATTTCTTACTCTGGTTCCTTAGAGCGACTTTCAGCCTTTTTGTGACCTCTATACCAGCGATACCACTCCTTAGAGCTGCGGACTGCCAGCCAAAGGAGCATCATAGCAATTAATCCTCCAGACCTGGGAGCATCAAAGGCAAAAAAAACAAGCGAAATGCACAAAGCGTCTTGGATAAAGACGATCCATAGGGGTAAGCCGCGCAAGCGATAGAACCACCCAACTTGAACAAGCTGCAATACGAAAGCTAATAAGCCACCCACCGTACCGATAATCCAAATGAATGCAATTGGAACATCGGTGAGTTGAGCCACAGCAATACCCATAATGGCTCCCACAATCGGGCTGAAGAGCAGCTGGACAACTTGCAACACGCGCTGACCCAGTAGCTTTTTGGAAGCAAATAACTCAAACAACGACCAACTCGTAAGCACCCCTATCACTATAGGAGGAGGAACTCTAGATAAAAGCGGTACTTTAGACCAGAGATCTTCACTCAATAGGCCAATGACCAGAAGGGGCAGGGCGATTCTCATTCCTGCCGCAGCCGATGCTGAGAGAGCGGCTAGGATTTCAATCATATAATTGCCTTGCTGCTTGCAATAGAAGTTGGTGGCTTAATAGCAAGTTGGCCATCTAATTATTCTGAAGATTTGTTCTCAATCCGGCTTTCTCTAAGGTTAAGAATGCCATTTTCAGCGCAAAGTAGTGTAGAGGGGTGCAGCCTCTTACTCAAGTTTAGAAGCCTTGCGCTGAAGTCGGCGCGAAGCGCGATCGCACCCTTAGCAAATGTTACTAAGAATGAGATAATAGCGGCAAAACTAGCGTCACGAAATAATAAACCAACGGTGCAGTAAAAACATAACTGTCGGCGCGATCTAAAATTCCACCGTGACCTGGAATCAACTGGCCTGAGTCTTTTACCCCCGCGTCTCGCTTCATCATCGACTCTGTTAAGTCTCCCAAAAGGCTAGCTATACCAATCAATAGCCCCAAAGCGGCTCCAGTGAACTCCCAACTGGGCCAGTTGAGATACCAAGCTCCAGCGGCTGCTACGGCGATACTACCTACAACGCCAAAAACTGCTCCTTCGACAGTCTTTTTAGGGCTGATATCGGAAAGGCGAGTGCGACCGAAAAACTTGCCGAAAGTATAGGCACCAATATCAGCCGCCCAGATACACAGGAAAGCCAGAAGGGTTAAAGTTAATCCTTCTGGGAGGGCGTGGAAATTGGAAAAGTTTTCCGGCCAGAAGCCATTCAAGGGTAATGTGGTGGCGACAGCAGGCGAGAGGTCTACGCGCAACCGTACCCAATAACTGGGCAGATAGCCGCCGTAGAACAATCCCAAGATAGAAGCTGAGATATCCGCAATTGAGGCAAACTTGGGCTGAAATAGCAGGTAGAAACAGATCAGGGTTCCTGCTAACGAAAACATGGCATCTGTCAGCGATGGCGCTAGGGCGGCGGTAACTAGCAGCACCTGGCTAACCACGAGGGTGGTTTTGCCAGCTGGGGCCATACCCTTGGCGCGAGTCAGCTGAAAATACTCTAATTGACCCAGATAGACAATGAGGCCGATGCCAAGGGTGAAGTACCATCCACCAAGGATGAGCATTCCCAAAGCAAGCGCGATCGCAATTATTCCACTATAGATACGTGTCCAAGGCATGAGGCGCTTAACCAGTGCTTAATCTAGCTTCTCACCGCTGAGGATAAAAATCGGATTTACAGCCGCAAAAATTTGATGGGTTCCCCGCGTCTCCAGACGATTGACAGCTGACTGGACTACCTCAATGTTACGGGCTTGTAACTGAGCAAAGCTTTCTGAGACAGCATATAAACTCTCTAGATTATCAGCTGTAGCCACCACGCGGCCTTGCGGTAGCAAGTATTGCCAAACTTGCTGGAGGATTTCTTTGATCGAACGCCCCCCTTCAATGCAAACCCGGTGAGGAGGGCCGGGTAGGTCTTTCAGGCATTCTGGGGCACTACCTTCGACGACATGGACATTGCGAACGTCAAAGCGATCGCAGTTCCGGCGAATCAAACTTGCCACTTCCTCATCCCTTTCTACCGCCACTATCCTACCTTTGGGACAGAGCAACCCAGTTTCCACTGGTATCGTGCCCGTGCCTGCACCAATATCCCACAACACTGAGTTTGGTTTAAGTCTGAGCAGGGAAATCATTAATACCCGCACTTCTCGTTTACTCAAGGGAATACCAGGCAGACGCTCGAACAAATCATCGGGGATACCAGGGGTAACATAAGGCCACATAATAAATCCGGAATTGGGTGTGGGGCATGGGGTATGGGGCATGGGGCATTGGTATTTTTGGCTATTTGCTATTCCCTATTACCCATCCCCAATTCCCCGTTCGCTATTACCTAACAACTTTTAAAGTCTTTAGGGCGGGATCGCTACAACCTGTAATACTGCCACCGAGGGCGAGAATCTGTTTCAGGTAGTCGAGGGCGGCTGGGGTAATTTCTTCTCCAGGCATTAACACGGGAATTCCAGGTGGGTAAGGACAAACGAGTTCGGCACTAATGCGCTCTAGGGTTTGTTCTATCGGCAGCGTTTCCGTCTGCGAGAAGAAGGCATCGCGGGGGGAAATGGATGGATAAATAATGAACGAAGAAGGATGAATTTGGAGCAATTCCTTTTTCCACCTTATAAATACATCCTGCCAAGAGTTTATGGACTTGGGACGGCTATGCTCAGAGGCTAAAGTGCGTAGGGCGGACACTAGGGCGTCAATATCTGCCTGCGTGTTGCCCAAACTAATGATAAACGTCAGATGTTGCAACGATGGTAATTCAGCTGTAACGCTAAGCTGTTGATCTAGAATTTCATCTGCCTCAAAACCAGTCAAGTTTAACTCAGAAACGCCTAGAGTTAGCCGCGTCCGGTCGATATCGACAAAGCCTTGCGTGTTTGCAAGTTCCAAAACTGATAATCCGGGAATCTGGTTAATCCTGCTTTTTGCATCATCAGCAAGCTGCAACGTGCGAGTCATTAATTGTTTTCCGTGCAGTGCCATTTGCTGACGTGCTGCATCGAGAGAAGCTAGGAGTAGATAACTGGGACTGGTGGACTGCACCAACTGCAAGGTTTTATTTAGTTTGTCAATGTTTATCCTGTTGCCTCGGACGTGCAGCATTGAGGCTTGAGTCAGGGCGCTGAGTACCTTGTGAGTGGATTGAACGCTCAAGTCAGCACCCGCGGCTAAGGCTGGGGTGGGTAAATCTGGATGAAACGCAAAATGAGCGCCGTGAGCTTCGTCTACTAACAGGGGAATGTTGTGTTGGTGGGCAATTTGAGCGATCGCTGCTACATCCCCGCAAACGCCATAATAAGTTGGGTAAACCATCATCACCGCTTTGGCGTCTGGATGCTGCTCTAGGGCGGCTGCCACAGAAGAAGCTGTGATGCTGTAAGCTAAACCTAAAACTTGGTCGTATTCCGGGTTAACGAAGACAGGGATAGCACCAGAGAGAATAAGACCTGCGATCGCGGACTGGTGGACGTTCCGAGACATCACGATCTTGTCACCCTTGCCACAAGTCGCCATTATTGCCGCTGTCACCCCACAAGTCGAACCATTCACCAAAAACCAGCTATGCTCTGCCCCAAAGGCTTCGGCTGCAAGCTGCTGCGCCTCTTGGATAACGCTTTGCGGCGCAAATAAGTTATCTAATTCCTCCAACTCCGGCAAGTCGGCTGGAAAAACAGCTTTCCCCAACAAATCTGCCAGTGGCTGGGGAATTCCTTGTCCCCGTTTGTGTCCTGGCGTGTAAAATGCCGCATGATTTTTATTAGCACACCAGCGTAGGGCATCCAGTAAGGGCGTTTTTGCTTGAGACAAAGATATGTAATCGGAGGGAAGTCGCATAACAGTAAATGCAAATAGTTAGCCACGCACTTTCTTAACTTGACACATTTCGTGTTAGCAAGCTGTGGACTAACACGCTCAATACCTGCTAGAGTATTCGACTGGCGTGGATTGGGGAAAAGCGCATCCCTAGAGCGGGCAAATAGATTTCGCTACTTGGGGAGATGCGATTATACAGCTTGCCATCTAGCTTAGTAGAGTTGCATCATTAAATTGGATTGCCATGATTAGTCCTAATTCTATTAGCATCCCAGAACCTCAAATTCCCACTCCTTCACCAAATCCGCTACCGGGGTCAATTCCCGAACCATCTCCCATGCCAGGGCCGATTCCGGAGCCAATTCCAGGGCCAGTGCCAGAGCCAGTGCCTGCTCCCATTCCCCAGCCAGCGATCCCAGAACCAGTCCCAGAGACAGTACCTGCTCCCATTCCCCAGACGGTTCCAGGGACGATTCCCCAAACTGTTCCTAGCCCACTTTAAACGCGATCGCCCAGTTTCAACCCAGCTTAACTTGCTAACTATTAAGCTGAATCCAAAATCAAAATCTAAAACCCAAAATGCTAAGAGCCGGAATTGTTGGACTGCCCAACGTTGGAAAATCTACCCTATTTAATGCCCTCGTTGCTAATGCTAAGGCTGAGGCGGCAAATTTTCCTTTTTGCACGATTGAACCCAATGTCGGTGTCGTCTCCGTGCCAGATGAGCGTCTAAATGCTCTGGCTAAGATATCCGCCTCTAAGCAAATTGTGCCTACAAGAGTTGAGTTTGTAGATATTGCGGGTTTAGTAAAAGGCGCAAGTCAGGGAGAGGGACTGGGCAATAAATTTTTATCGCACATTCGAGAAGTGGATGCGATTGTCCATGTAGTGCGCTGTTTTGAAAATGATGATATTATCCACGTTTCCGGTTCTGTCGATCCGGCGCGAGATATAGAAATAATCAATTTGGAGTTAGTTTTAGCCGATTTATCGCAAGTAGAGAAGAGGATAGATCGCGCCCGCAAACAAGCTCGTGGCAACAAAGACGGCCAAATTGAAGTCACAGCGTTGGAAAAATTAACCGCTTTGTTGAATGAAGGCAAGCCAGCACGACAGGCTAAATTAACCGAAGAAGAAGCCGAGTCAATTAAGGGGTTGGGATTGCTTAGTGGCAAACCAATTATCTATGCAGCCAATGTGTCTGAGGATGATTTGGCTACTGGTAACAAATATGTAGAGCAAGTGCGGCAAATTGCCTCTGCGGAAAATGCTCAAGTTGTCATTGTTTCTGCTCAAGTGGAAGCAGAATTGGTGGAATTACCCGATGAAGACCGAGCAGATTTTCTGGCATCTTTGGGTGTGGAAGAAGGCGGCTTGAAATCTTTGATTCGCGCCACTTATGAACTATTAGGTTTGCGTACTTATTTTACTACTGGCCCCCAGGAAAGCCGCGCTTGGACGATTACAGCGGGGATGGTAGCACCGCAGGCGGCTGGTGTAATTCATACTGATTTTGAGCGCGGATTTATCCGGGCGGAGACTGTAGCTTATGAAGATTTAGTTGCAACGGGTTCGATGAAAACTGCAAAAGAAAAAGGTTTAGTACGCAGTGAAGGTAAAGAGTACGTCGTTAAAGAAGGCGATGTACTGCTGTTCCTGTTTAACGTTTAGGTTAGTGACTCTAAGGAGGACACAAGATGAATATTACACAACTTCTGATTGCTTGGCTGGTCACCTCTGTTAGTTTGTTTATTATTTCCAAATTGCCAACAGGAGTGGAAATTGACGGGTTTAATAAAGCCCTAGTTTCGGCAGCAGTTTTTGGAATTGTGAATGCTTTGATAGGACCAGTTATTAAAGTATTAGCTTTACCAATTACCTTTCTAACTTTTGGCTTATTCGCCGTAGTTGTCAACGGGATTATCTTTGGTTTAGCTGCTGCGTTAGTACAAGGATTTCGGTTGCGGTGGGGAATTTGGAGTGCTTTGATAGGAGCAGTTGCACTAGGGATTATCAACTCTCTACTATTTAACCTGCTTGGTTTCAGGTAGTCTACGGGCTAATTTTGTAAGAAACCCGGCTTCTCCAAAAGCCGGGTTTTTTAGTATTTACTCGCTGCGAGGAGTGTAGAATTTGAGTGCGATCGCCAACTTCAGCTTATCCCAAACTTTCTACTTACTGGGAGCCAATTAGCCAATAAGTCACCATTTCTCCCTTACCTTTGACTTTAATAGTTCCTCGCTTCTCAAACACATACTTATCCTTTAGTCTCTCATAGGTGGCTGTTGTCACCTGAATAATTCCCGGTTGACCGGAAGATTCCATGCGCGAGGCAACATTAACAGCATCTCCCCACAAATCATAGATAAATTTTTTCGTGCCAATTACTCCAGCTACGACAACCCCTGTATTAATGCCAATGCGGATTTGAATATTCTCCTCTTGCTCGCAGCGTAAATGTCTAACCGCAGCTTGCATTGCCAGTGCCATTTCTGCGATCGCCTCTGCATGATCGGGTTTGGGAATGGGTAAGCCACCAGCTACCATGTAGGCATCGCCAATAGTCTTGATTTTTTCTAACCCTAACTTTTCTGCTAGCTCATCAAATGTGGAAAAAATTTCATTGAGTAAGTTAACCAACTCAATTGGTTTCAATCGCGCTGATAACGATGTAAAACCTACAAGATCGGCAAACATAATTGTCACTTCGTTGAATTGTTCAGCGATCGCTGCGCCACGCTCGGCTAACACACCTTGATTTTCTTTAAGCTGATTAGCGATCGCCTTCGGCAAAATATTCAGCAATAATTGTTCTGACTTTTGTTGTTCTAAACGGAGAGCTTCCTCAGCTTGTTTGCGATCGCTGATGTCTCGTGCAACTAATATCGCCCTTTCTTCATTAAGGGGAGAAATAGTCTCTGCCAACCAAACATCTTTTCCCTCAATTGGCAGGCAATATTCAATCGAGACAGTTTTTTGGCTAGATACTGCCTCTAAAATGCCCTTGAGAATCAAATCAGCTTCCGCAGACGGCAGATCCTCATGCAATTTTCTGCCAATCATTGCCGCTGGCGGCTTATACAAATTCACCGTATTGGTGGGTATAACATTAAGGCACCTTCCAGAAACATCCCTAACAGTAACCACATCCGTCATAGCTGCAAACAGTGCCTTCATTTCTGCTTGCACTTTCTTTTGTTGCAACACCGTCCCCGATTGAGCTGCCACAGCATTTACTAACTCGCTTAACCGTTTATCCTCTGAACTGGTTGAGCGCATGAAGAAAACTAGAACGGCCAAAACAGGTGATTGGGAACTGAGCAAATAATTACTCTGTTCCTCTGTCGGCTCGTTATTGTTGCCCATAGCAACGATCGGCACGCCAAATCCACCTTTTAAACCGCATTTTGTAGCCAATTCCAGTCTGAGGAGAACATCGTCAATCTCAGTCAACTGAGGTACCCACTGAGACTTGTGGGTTGACCAGACTTGTCCGGGAATCTCTTCAGTGGGAAGGAAGGTAAGAACTTCGCTATATTCTCGGAAATTCCTAATCTCCTCCGCTACATTGGGGTCAATTCCCGCGAACTGACAATACCAACGGGAACTGCATACTAAAGCTGACATATCAGCCGTAGGAATCCAAGCTTCGCCATAAGTCCAACTGGTTATTTCGCACACCTGCTGCAAGGCGATATCCAGAGCAGTATCAAAATCTGGAGCAGCGCTAATTGCCTGAGCAATTGTTGATAATAACCGCACTTCTTCTTCAGCTTGTTTGCGTTGCGTAGCCGCCGCCACGGCATCGCTGATATCCTGATGAGAGCCAACCATCCGCACGGGTTGCCCGTTTCTATCCCATTGCGCTTGCCCCCGTGCCAAAATCCATTTGTAGCTGCTATCTTTGCAGCGCAGGCGATACTCACCTCTATATAACGGGGTCTTGCGCTCTAAATGGCCTTGCAATGTAGCTATTGTTTGATCCATATCCTCTGGATGGACGAGATTGAGCCATGCATCGAAGCTGTAGGCGATGTCTTGTTCCGTGTAGCCGAGCATTTCTAGCAAGAGAGCCGAAGCAAACACTTCCCCAGTAGTAATATTCCAGTCAAAGATGCCATCCCCCGTGCCGAGTAGGGCTAGTTCCCACCTTTCTTCGCTCTGGCGCGATGCTTCTTCTGCTCGTAAGCGTTCTTTGATTTCCTGTTCGAGCTGTGCTGTCCGCTCCCGCAGTGATGATTGCTGACGTAAAATGGTCAGTTGATTTTCGATCCGGGCTATTACTTCTTGAGCCTGAAAGGGTTTTGTTATGTAGTCTACGCCACCGATATCAAAGCCTTTGACTTTATCCAATACATCATCCAAAGCGCTGATGAAAATTACGGGAACGTCACGAGTATGTTCATCTGCCTTTAGTTGGCTACATACTTCATAGCCATTCATCCCTGGCATATTTATATCAAGCAAAATTAGATCTGGCAGAGCTGTCTTAGCTGCCATCAATGCCATCTGCCCAGTGAGAGCCTTGCGAACTTCGTACCCTCCCCCAGCCAGCACTGTCGATAAAAGGCGCAGGTTGTCCGGTGTATCGTCAACAACTAAAATGTTCCCTTTTGTTGCCTGAGTTTGTATGTTTAACATTGTTTGTTATATCAATTAATTGGTGCAACTGGGCAGGGCATTAAAGTTTTAATACGCGGTATTAATGGTTTTGTAAATGGTGGAGCTTGAACCGCAAAAAATGGTGGCAACTCGCTCGGAGGTTAGCTTTGTTTGGCTTGGGTTTAAGATGGTGCCAAGTTGGAATAGTCATCAACCGTAAGGATTTTAAGTTATTGATGGAGAACAGTTGCTGATGGAGCGAGTCTCGCTGAAAGCCATTGTGCCACTTTAATAATGCAAAATACCAACTTCTACTCTAAATAGAGAAGAAAGTTGGTTCAGAAAGAACATAATTGGAGCATAACGTCTTTTTTTAAAGGTAAGTGATATTTTTAAATATAACTTTTTTAGATAAATTGGCTGAATTGTAGGGTGAGTTAATAAAATTTCAGTTAATAAATTATTTTAAATTGATAAATAAAGTGTGAGAAGGCGCGCTCGCGCTCCGCTAAAAACCGCTTTTCACGTTAGTGTCGATTTAAGTTGCCGCAAGAACAAAGGTTGCTGAAGCAAAAGGACGTTAGGCGCGGCGAAGTGATGTTAGATGCCAAGAGCCATTGCTATTCCCATTCTGGTGTTAAAGCAGGCATCAAGCGCTGCCAGTTACCCAAAAGCTTTTCCTGCCAGGGTATTCCCTTCGAGCCTTTGACTACTAGCTGAGTAGTTTTCTTCTTACGCACGCCAATCACAAACCGCGACAGTACGCTCATTCCTGAACTATTGAGGAATTCTAGGTGTTTTAGGTTCATTGTAACCGTCGGTGGCTCCTGCGCGATCGCCTCATCAAGTAACTGCTCTATAGATTTATAATCCGCTATTCCACTCTCCCGCAATAAACCCTGGAAGTCTACTGTTGCCGTTGCTGGATCGTAGGATACCCTATAGTCATTTGTTTGAATTTCCATTTTATTAAATCTCCTTACTTACCATCTAAATAATTTATCTTATCTACGTTGTTAGCTGCACCATTGTGGTAACAGTTGTAATTTTTGGCTCTTGGCTTATTGTCTCAATTTTCCAGCCCAATTTAGCACTATAATCGTTTATCATACTGAGAAATCCTAACCGAGATTCTTCGCTTTTCTCCTCAGCACCTTTTTCCAATTGACGAAAATATAATTCCTCACTATCGGAATTTATTATTTCCTGAATAAAATCTATGAATTTCTCCAAAATTTGTTCGCTAACGCAATTGTTAGTAACTAAGACTAATCTTTTATCAATTAGACACATACCCAATTGAATTGGATGTTTAACGCTTTTTTGATGAAATTTCATTGAATTTTCTAATAACTCATTAGCAATATAAGTAACCGCAGTTTTAATATGAAATTGCCTTTCATAAGATTTGATATCTTGCTCATTGACGGGGAATAAAGTTGCCCAATAATCCGTAATAAAAGCAATAGACAAATACCTTGTCTGCTTGCGCCGCTCAAGGGGAATAGAATGAACAAAAAAGTCGAACATAAAAAGCTTATTGTTGGCAAGTATCTCTTCTTGAAAATCTCCAAATATTTGATTCATGGCCCTTTAATTGTGTATTTTATGCGGAAAACTCTTCTTAAGAAACGGAATAGGCTTAGGAACAGATTTAGTTATTCACTACTAACAAGCAAGCTACTTCTGCTTAAGCACCACCAAAGTAATATCATCAAAGACCTTTTGCTCCCCAATATGTTGTTTAACATCGTCAATTACCACTTGTGTAATTTCCTGTGCTGAGCGATCGCAGTTGCACCTGACGATTTCACATAATCTCTCTAATCCGTATTGCTTTTGATTGATGTCAAACGCCTCTGTAACACCATCGGTGTATAACACCACTAGATCTCCTGAATTTAACTGCACCTGTTCAGAGGCGATGAAGTCGGCAATATCATCCTCCATTCCAATCGGAAAGCCCAGACTAATTGTATCAATCCGCTCAAGTTGGCCTCCTGCACGCACCACAATTACTTCCTCGTGTTGTCCGCTGATACTCAACATACCGTCAGCGTAGTCGAGAATGGAAAGACTTAAGTTTTTATAGGGATTGATGCGTTGAGCATTGCGATAAATCGTGCGGTTGAGAATATCCAAAAATTGCACCGGATCGGTTTGATTACTTTCTTGTAGGGTTCTAACGGCGGTTTGGGTCATTAGCATTAATACACCACTTTCTAACCCATGTCCGGTAACATCACCTATGCTAATCTTGACTTTACCATCATGTTGCAGAACGTCGTAATAGTCGCCGCCCACTTCATCCGCTGGTTCCATAAAGCCAGCTATTTCTAACCCTTCAATTGCATCGACTTCTGACTGCTTGGGCAAGATCATCTGTTGCAGTCGCTTAGTTACTTCTAACTCAGCACTAAGGCGAATATTTTCCGCTTTGAGCTTATCGTTGAGGTCGCTAATTTCTTCATTAGCTTGAGCCAGTTGAGCGGTGCGCTGTTTAACTTTGTCTTCTAGAGTTTGATAAAGTTGGGCATTTTCAATTGAGATAGCCGCTTGAGACGATAATATTTTTACTACTTCCAAATGCTCGGGCGTAAAGGCTCCTGCGGTGAGATTATTTTCTAAATAAACAATACTGATGAGTTGACCTTGATTAATTAGCGGAACGCACAAGATAGATTTGCTCTGATGCTCTTTGATGTATGGAGCGTTGGTAAATTGGCCTTCAGAGGCGGCATCATTTAATACTACACTTTCCTGAGTTCGGACAACATAGTTTAATATTGCTGAGGGTACGCGGTTATCGATGGGAATTGACTGCAATACGGTGATGCGATCGCCATCTATTGAACCTTCAGCTTCTATCAGTAGTTCTGCCTGGCTTGCCAAAATCAAATATCCTTTTTGCGCTCCCGCATTTTCAATTAAAATATTCATCAAGCTAGATAGCAATCTCTCCAGCACAATTTCGCCAGAAATTGCCTGGGAAGCTTTGACAACTGTAGCAATATCTAGGGAGTAACGCGAACCAGTGGTTGTCAATCTTGTAGTATTTTTGGTGTCTTGAATTCCCGTACCAGTTGCAGTTAACAAGTGAGGATATCGCCTCTCTAAATCTTTTACCTTAGCCGTAGCACCCCATAGCTGATAGCAGTAACAAGCCTCCTGCATATAGGCTCTGGCACTCACTTTTCTCCCTTTAGATAAATAAAACTTGGCAGCTAGTTCGTAAGCGAGGGCGGCTTCATTAATATATTCGTGTTCTTTAGCAAGGGCAATAGCTTTCTCAAAATAGTCTATTGCTAAGGCATCTTTGCCAATAACTCGATATCGCTCTGCCTCCACCAATATATATTTATGCAAGTGATTCATGGGGGCATGATGCGCCCATTTCTTCATCTTTTTCTGATTGGCTATAACTTTTGACATACGGTGTTTTTTGTCTAAATTTAGCGTATCTTTATATAAAGAGAGTTGAGCCAAAGAATCATAAAAATAGAAGTAGGGAACGGTGAATGTTGCGGTTGCACCATCTAGATACTGTTCGGCTTGAACTGCATTTGATGCTGCTTCGCTATACTGCTCAAATAGATAACAAAGCAGTAGTTGATTGAGGTATACATAAAAAATTGATGTTCGCGCCTTAGCTTGAATTAGCAACGGCAAGTCAGAGCGATTGTCGTAGGCATTTCCGATTAAACAGTAGGGGGTTTCAGCACGATCTAATAAGTTAAGAACAGCTTGGTGAAATGGCTTATGCATGCTAAGAGATTGTTCTTGGTTCAATTGAACCATAACCTCACTATACGCTGCCATTTGGGGTTCAAGTTCCGATAATTCCTGGCCACTCAGATACGCATTGAAGCAATAAACTAAGGCTGCATAAGCAGCATACTCCAAATCTCCAGTTTCCAGGCCACTTTTGTAACCCTCTAACAAAGGTAGCAACGTTTCTTTAGCTGGTGTTTTCCAATGTCCGATAAAGCCATTGGTTATAAAGAGCGCTTTAGTTTTGAATTCTCTGGCATTAAATTGCTCCAGCAACCTCAACGCCAGCTGACCAAATTCATAACCCGCTTCAATATCTCCTACAACTCCACACAAAATTAAGCCATAGATAGCGTAAGCATAGATAGACTCAGCGCTATTACCATGTTTGACAGACAGAATCACCTGCTTAAACGCAATTAAGGGTAGAAATGTAGGTGCAGCAATAAAGGCTGGTGAAACTATTCTCGATAGGATACGCAGCGCTGCTAATTTGTAAGGAGCGCTCATCTGGCGTAGATTCGCTAAGTCTGAAATCCGTTTAACTGCTAATACTGACTTGGTTTCTACTAATCCCATCAAGATATTCAGATTGTTAGGCTTTTGGGGTAGTTTCACCCTCAACTGCCTCAAAATTTCCACTCCTGCATCAACTGCCTGCTCTAGCTTTGTCTGGGCAATTAGGGCAAGAATTTTTACTTCAATAACTTTCACTTTGTCTAGGACTGTTTTTGCTCTTTGCAGCACGATTTGAACTAAACTCTCCATCTGCTCAAAGCCACCACTAAGGTACGCCGCCTCTGCTGCTTCTACATAGAGTGTCAATGTCAAGTCATACTGCGTCTGCCAGCCTTTTTCCCCCAACAATTTTATGCCAACTTGCAAGTAATTTAAGGCTGGCTCATATGCTGCCGATGCTTTCGCTTTCTTGCCAGCTATGAGATTTAACTGAGCCAATTCATCTCTTTCTGACTGAATAGAAATGAGTTCAATCCCAAAATTTAGTTGATTAACAATATCAAAAATTTTTTCTTCTCGATGGTCGTAAGAAGTATTTTGCAGGAGCAGTTGCCCAATTTTTCGATGGATGAGTGGCTTGTCCTGTTCGGGAATCAGCGAATAAGATGCCTGCTGAATTCTGTCATGAACAAATTTGTATTCGGGTAATGGGTAATTGGTGGGTGTTAATGTGTTATCGTTGGATTCTTGCTCGCTCAGAGCTACTTCTAAATCACTCCTATTACCTGGGGACATAACTAAACCTTCGGCAACCGCTGCGTGCAAGTCATTAACCATTTCTCGCAGGGATTTTTCACGATGGGTTGCTAGCATTTGCAAATCAAACTGATTGCCCATGCAGGCTGCTAGCTTTAAGATCTGTTGTGTATTCTCTGGCAGCTTTTGAATCTTTAGGGTCATCAGCTCGACAATGTTATCAGTGAATCCCCGCGCTTTAATTTGATCTAAATCCCACTGCCACCTAAGAGTCTGAGAGTCAAACTCTAACAATTTTTCGGTATAAAGGGATTTGAGAAACTCATTCATAAAGAAGGGATTGCCGCCTGTTTTAAAAAGCACTAATTCGGCTAAGGGCTGGGCACTTTCTTCAGAACAGTTGAGAGTATCTGCAATTAGGTGAGTAATGGTGGATAAAGCCAAAGGAAGCAGAGAAATTCGCTCGACAATTGCTCTGTTTTTGCTAATTTCCTCTATTGTCAACATTAACGGATGAGCCGAAGAAACTTCATTATCTCGATACGCGCCAATTAAAAATAGTCCTTGGTACGAAGCGTTCATCAGCAGTTGCATAAGCTTCAGAGATGCGCCATCTGCCCACTGTAAGTCGTCCAGAAATATCGCCAATGGGTGTTCTGGGTTGGTAAAGATTTTGATGAAGTTCTGGAACACTAAATTAAAGCGATTCTGGATTTCTGTCGGGTTAAGTTCTGGTACCGGGGGTTGCTTGCCGATAATTAATTCCACTTCAGGAATTACGTCAATAATGACTTGACCATTTATCCCCAAAGCGGCTACAAGTTTCTCCCGCCACCCTTTAAGCTGTTCTTCACTTTCCGTTAAAAGTTGTTTGACTAATCCTTGAAAAGCGTTAACAACGGCACTATAAGGAATGTTGCGTTGATACTGATCAAATTTTCCTGAAATGAAATACCCACGCTTTTGGGTAATAGGTTTATACAGCTCTTGCACCAAAGCTGACTTGCCGATGCCAGAATAACCAGCAATCAGCATCAGTTCGCTTTTGCCCGAAGTCACGCGCTCAAAAGCGCTTAGTAAAGTGTCAATTTCTCGCTCTCTTCCATAGAGCTTTTGAGGAATTTGAAATTTATTGGAAATATCTTGAGAGGCGAGAGCAAAGTCATCAATTTTGCCTTTTGCCTGTAACTGATTCAGGCATTCTTCCAAATCAGCTCTTATTCCATAGGCATTTTGATATCGCTCCTCCGCCGTCTTTGCCATTAATTTCATAACAATGTCTGAAACGGCTAAGGGAATCTCTGGATTAACTTGGTGGGGGGTGAGAGGCTGTTTAGCAATATGACAATGCACTAACTCTAAAGCATCGGTAGTTTCAAACGGTAGCCGTCCGGTAAGCAATTCATAGAAGGTGACGCCGAGGGAATAAAAGTCGGTGCGGTAATCAAGAGTTCGGTTCATCCGTCCCGTTTGCTCCGGTGACATATAGGCTAAAGTGCCTTCTAAAAGATTGGGATTTTTCAGTGTAGGATTTTCGCGAGTAAATACTGTAGAAATTCCAAAATCAATGATTTTGAGAATCCCTGTTTCTAGGTTAAATACTATGTTGGCGGGGTTGATATCTTTGTGGATAATATTGGCAGTATGAATATGGCTCAAAGTTTCAGCCGTTTTGATAGCAATACTAAGAAACTCCTTTAGCGCCAAAGGTTGCCCATCTATTAATTGCTTTAAAGATGACGCGCCAAAATCTTCAAGGATGATGACTAAAGTTCTCTGATAGGGTTCTAAGCTATACGCTTTAACTACTCCATCCAGATTCAGATTGCGTGCGATCGCATATTCCTGTTTATATCGATTAAGTTCATTCGGCGTGGGATAATCTTGTTTGAGAAGCTTAAGGATAACAGCTTGCTTATCCTCCTGTCGGATGCCCCGATAAACTATTGAATTGCTGCTTTCATAGATTTGCCTGAGAATCTGGTAGCCGTCAATCTGAAGCATTTTTGGTTTTTCTAAAGTAGGAGGTTAAGTAAAGATTGAAATGATAGGCGATCGCGTTTTGAGCAAAGATATCTATTATCCCTGCTTATCTAATTTTTTGTATTGAGCGCTCCAGTTAACCAATTCAGTTAATATTGCACTCATCAGAAAATTTTTTAATTCAAGAAGTGGAGAAGCAACCTGCGCTTCCATTGGAAGCGCAAGTTAAAATTAATACCTTCTTAGATGCACCAATAGCTAAACATCCTAGCAACCGCTAGCAGCTAGGTATGTAGTTAAATATAGATTAAGATAACATCCAAAGCGCTGCTGACAAAGCCTAGATTAGAATTCACACTAACCTACCTATAGTATTTCACCGATATAGCATCTAGTTTCAGTGCATCCCCTTTCTTATTTCAGGTTGCTACTGCATCTTTTCAGAGAGGAGTTTTGCTGATTTTTCTATTGTCATTACTATAAAAAGTAGGAGAAATAGGAGCGGCCATCATGGGTATAGCAATTTTTAAATAAAATCTGTACTTGAAAAGACATTTGTATTGGTTTTATTGGGAATTAATCTTTTAGATATAATCAAGCGAATATGGCGGAAATAATTACACTAACTCAATTAAAAAATATCCTATTGTAGGTTGTGTTGAGAGACCAGATCCGCCATTGGCAAAAGTTAAATGTGTTTTGCCAACTTCCTACACAATCTGTTGTTCGATAACTTATTGCTTGCAAGCCATCACTAACTAGAATCACCTTTTCCCCACTATGAATCTTATATTTTGCTAAGACTAATTAACCCATTCTTCTGCAAAAAAGCAAAAAATTATCCATAGTTCGCCGCGCCTTGCCGTGTTAAGTGCGTTATTGCTTGTGCTTTATAGGAATTTCAATTGTAAACTCAGTTCCTTTGCTTAATTCACTCTGACAATACAACTTACCGACGTGTTTTTCTACTACGATTTCGTGGCTGATAGATAACCCCAATCCGGTTCCTTTACCTATCGGCTTTGTCGTAAAAAACGGGTCAAATAGCCGACGGCGTACTTCCTCTTTCATCCCAGAACCATTATCTGCAATCTTAATAGCTACCGTAGCGCCTTCTATCACTTCAGTACGAATCTGGATGCAAGGTGCAGTTTGGGTGGAGCCTATGGACTCCTCTAAAGCATCAAGTGCATTGCTAATGAGATTCATAAACACCTGATTAATCTGTCCGGGATTGCACTCAACTAAAGGGAGTTTGCCATAATCTTTAATCAGCACGATCGCGGGATGTTCGGGTTTGGCCTTAATACGATTTTGCAGCATCAGCAACGTACTGTCTAAACCTTCGTGAATATCAACAACTTTCATCGCTGCTTCGTCGCTGCGCGAGAAGTTACGCAGCGACAGTACAATTTCGCTAATACGCTCAGCTCCCACTTTCATAGACGAAAGCAATTTAGGCAAATCTTTAACAAGGAAATCTAAGTCAATTGCCTGTATTTCATCCTCGATCTCTGGTGTCGAATGGGGGTACTGTTGTTGATAAAGTTGCAACAAACCTAAAAGGTCAGATGTATATTGACTAGCGTGGGTGATATTGCCGTAAATAAAGTTTACTGGGTTATTAATTTCGTGCGCTACTCCGGCCAATAATTGGCCTAAAGATGACATTTTCTCGCTGTGAACGAGTTGCAGATGCGTTTGTTTCAGATCTTGCAGAGCTTGTTGCAGTTCGGTTGCTTGTTCTTTGAGTTGAGCTTCCGCGTGCTTGGCAATAGTAATGTCTTGCGCCACTATCATCCCAGCAAAAACCTCTCCCCGATCGTTTTTTACGGGTATAGCATGCACCTGATAAATTATCTCACCGCACGCTTGTTCAAAGACTGTTGCTTTTCCTGCTAGTGCTGCACGATAATAAGGCTCGACTTGAGCATAACAGTCTGGCGGAAAAACTTCCTGTATTGTCTTTCCTTCTAATAATTGTTTTGAAAGGCCGACTTCCGCTAAACCCATTCCTTCTGCAATCGTAAAGCGCAAATCTAAGTCAAATAAAAATACGGCACCGTTAGGGAAATTCTTAGCAAGGGTGCGATACAGGTCTTCCTGTTTTTGTCTTTCTTCCTCAGCCAGCTTTCGTTCTGCGATTTCCTGTTGCAGTTGCAAATTAGCGTTTGTGAGGGCGGCAGTCCTTAGCGATACAATTTCTTCTAGGCGTTGCTGGTAATGCTGTAAAACTGACTCGACTAGCTTGCGATCGCTAATATCTACGATTAACCCATCCCAAAGTATATCCCCGTTTGCTTGTCTTTCCGGACGAGAAGCTCCTTGAATCCACTTGATCTTTCCAGATGGCAAAACGATTTTTCCTTCCCAATTCCAAGGCATCATTGTTTTACAAGAAACCTCTATGGATTGCTGCAATGATTGCAGGTGATCGGGATGAATTCGTTCCCACATCAAGTTACTATTTTGCTGAATCTCCTCTGGCTCTAATTCGTATAATTCACGACACCCGGAACTAACATAAACAAACGAACTGGAACCATCTGGATGGCGTAAAAACTGATAAATAACTCCCGGCACATTCGCTGCCAATTTTTGAAACTTTTGTTCGCTGTCTTCCAGGGCTTCCTGTATTTGCTTGCGATCGCTCTTGTCTCGAATTGTAACAACTACTGCTTCAATTCCCCCATCGTTGCTGGCAACTGGACTTAGCAAATACTCTGAGTGCGCGGTTCCATCAACGGTTAGAAAATCGATTTCACCTTTTATTGCTTTGCCTCGCTTAAACACCGCTTCCATATCTGTTTTTAAGCCGTCTGTAAGGCGATAGGAGAAATTTAGCTCTTGCCAATTTTTCCCTAGTATTTCATGTTTCGCTAACCCAAAAGCAGCTGCACCTGAAGAGTTGACATAGATGTATTTCCCAGCGCGATCGCATACATAAATATAGTCTGGTAATGCCGAAAGTATGCTGTCGAAAATTTGTGTTTGCTGCTCAATCTCTGCCTGCATCAGATGGCGAGACGTGACATTTTCGACTAAAGCCATGACATACTGCGGTTTACCTTTCGCATTCCGCACCAGAGAAACGGTCAAATTTGCCCACAACCACTGACCTTCTCGACAGCAAAAACGCTTTTCAACTTGGTAGGAATCTCTCTCTCCCACCACAACTTCTCGGTATAGTTTTTTATCCGCGATCGCTTCTTCTTTTGAGATAAACTCGCCTAAACATCGTCCCTGCATCTCAATAGCGCTGTAACCTAGCCACTGCGCTAAAGTCGGGTTTACCTCCACTATTGTTAAATCTACGTCCAGAACCACGATCCCCATTGTGGCGTTGTTAAATACTGCCTGCAAAAGCTGCTCGCCTTCTTCGCATACTTGAGTTTCTAGATCTTGACGTGTCGTTGTTTTGACTAGAAACTGAGAGGTTTGCGAACTGTTCGGTATCACTGCTTCTTTCCTAAGACACAAGGGGATTATCTGGTAAATTTACTTAGTTCCTTTTAGTTTTAACATCTAGCCTAAGTAATATTTCTTATATATACGAAAGACATATTTTCTGACCCATGCTGGTATAAATGCATACTGCGAATAGAGCAACCTGTCATGCGATCGCGCGTCTACCTTGTAGTGTATAAATACTTAAATTTTTCCAAATATCAGGTAATTGCCAGCAAGTTCGCTCTAAAAAGTGAAAAATACTACTTTATCCAAATTTTAAATAAGCTTCTTACACAGCGCCTTTTTAAAGATTCAGTAAAAATAAGCCATTAAGCTGTACAGCATAACGGAAAATACTGAGAAGAGGGAGAATAATCGACACCGCCTACCTGGAACGGTTAACAAAGCGCCGTGCCGTATTCCCCTTCTGCAAGAGCCTGTAGCAATTGAGGGATGTACGCCATGTCGATTATGAAAAAGCTGTCAATAACTACAGCCGGAGCCGCCTTACTTACTCTGGGAACCATTACACCCGTAAAAGCAGCCTCTTTTTATTCAATTACCGACTTGGGTACGCTGGGGGGCGAAGAAAGCTACGCCAACGCCATCAACAACTCAGGCCAAGTAGTCGGCTGGTCGTACACCAGTAGCGGGGCACAACGAGGCTTCTTGTGGGAAAACAATGCAATGACCAACCTCGGCACGCTGCCCGGAGGTAACGCCAGCGAAGCGAGGAGCATCAACAACAATGGCGACATAGTTGGCTGGTCAACAACAGCCAGCGACCAACAACACGCCGTTTTATGGCCGGAAAATGGCCAAATACAAGATATCGACCCGACCAGCAGCATCAGCCAAGCCAACGACATCAACGACAACGGCCAAGTAGTCGGCGGTTCGGATGGGCGTGCATTCATCTGGAGCAACCAGACAGGAAAGCGAAACCTCTGCCGCGATGAAGACCTCGGCCCTTTGGATTTCTGTCCTCGCAGCGAAGCCCTGAGCATCAACAACGCGGGTCAGGTGGTCTATTCTTACACTAATTCTCCTATGAGCAGCGGTATTGATCTTTGGCAAAACGGTCAGTACATCAGCGGTGTTAGCGGGTCTTATGGTCTAAGCCAAAGGGCTGCCGTTAATGAGTTTGGCAATGTAGCTGGCACAGAAAATGCGCCGTGTCTTTGCGATAGCGCTTTCTTCAAACCGTTTAACGGCTCGGGCATTTCCCTGGGTACGCTGTATTCTTCCCGACCAGAGGAGGGAGAAAGGCCGTTTAACGGAGCTAGGGCAATCAATAACTTAGGCCAAATAGTGGGTTTCTCAGGTCTTGCTCAATTTGGCCAATTAGTAGAACAACGAGCCTTTTTCTGGGAAAACGGGAATATTTTTGATCTCAACAAATTCATCTCCAATGACTCTGGCTGGTTTTTAACAGAAGCAACAGGGATTAACGATGTTGGGCAGATTGTTGGTCAAGGCACAATTAACGGTAAAAAGCGTGCTTTCCTGTTGAATCCGGTTGCTGAACCCAAGCCCGTACCTGAGCCAGCTTCTGCGTTGGGTTTGTTGGCCTTTGGCGCATTCGGGGCGGCTTCAGGTTTGCGACGCAAGCAAAAATCTAGCTTAACCAATAGCAGTAACGATAGTTAACCCTAACTAGAATTTCTAAAGTCATAGGAGAGTTGTGTCACGCAGCTCTCCTATTGTTTTTAGCGGGTAATGGCAGGGCAAGTGTTTGTAATGGGTTTTTCGTAACTAACTGCTACGCTCGTGTATCACTATTGAGGCGTTGCGGTTGTATTTAGGTTATGACAACTTACAAATCTGTTTTTTGGCTTAATATTTTATCTTTTTTATTAGTTCTTGCTCTGATCCTCTATACCAAGTCTTTTGGCCCCTCAGCAGGAGTTTTATTTTCTCCACCTATTGCACCAAAAGCTATTAGTATTGGTCTGTTAACCCATACGTTCCAATTATTGTGTGCTGTCCCAGCGATAGTTTGTGCATTTAGTTTCGCATTGCTAAGAACTATCCAGCCCCGGCGTAAAGAAAATGTGTTTATTTTGTGTTCGGCGCTAGTAACGGGTGGTTTTCTCCTCAATGAAATTTTTCGGATTCACATCTTTCTGCTTGTACAAGCTGGCGTTCATAAGCTGATAACTAGCTTTGTATTCGCCAGTGTTGCCGTAGCATACGGGTTCGCATTCAAAAGGCAAATAAAGTCAACGCCCTATATGCTGCTGTTGAGTGGCATGGGGTTATTGTTCTTTGCGATCGCTATAGATTCTTTAAAGTTACGCGGTGATGGGCTGCCCATCCTGCTAGAGGGCGTACCCAAGTTGTTTAGCGAACTCAATGTTGCACTTTATTTTTGCTATGTGTGCTACGGGGAAGTATTGCGATCGCTCAATCGAAAAGTAGATTCCTCTGTTAATTACTAAGCCTTGAGTGTTGACGAACCAGAAAACGCACCACGAATCGTAAAATACGCGCCAATCGCAACTTACTATGATTGGTAAAAATTTAGCCAAGCCGCCTGGGTGCCGTCCGCCTCTTCCGCGCACCCAAGCGCCTGAACCCTACAAGAATCGCCAGCAAGTGCATCAAGGGAACACATCGACTAGCACAAGCCTTGCATCAAAATGCGTAACGAAACCATTGCAGATTTAAAGTGAGATGCAGATAGATGCCTGAGATCGGGAGAAAATTCGCTCCTTTTTTTAGTATCCACAATCATTAGACCCCTTATAGATGTATTCGGGTACGAATCCGCCAGGGTGCCCGTGTTGCCATCCATACCAATCGCAAGCAACTTCATCGCGTTTCAAGTCGTTGTTGAAGCGGATGCGCTGCAAGCGCAGTTCTAGAAACTGCTCGCGGCTGTGAGTCGAAAGCCACGAACGTCTATAGCTCACAGGTTCAGTGAAAGACTTTTTCAGTAGAAACACAACGCCTTTTCTAGCGTACTGGTAAGCCAATTGCACGATTATATGAACGATGGGCTTACCTCGCTTACCGCCGGGAAGCGGATCGGAGAAGAAGGGCGGATTCCCAATTACCCAATCAAACCCCCCAGTCATGCTCACTATAGACTGCCATGACTGGTGCAAAGTCATATCAAAGTGAAAATCAGCCTGCTGCTGGGCGTCAATGTCGTTGGTAAATACTTGGATGTTATTCGAGAAATCCTTGATGACCTTGGCGATCGCATTGTCTTGAGCGCAGGGTTCCAGAATCACATCCCCATTTTCTAGCGGCAGTCTGGGGAGAAGCTCTGCTGTTGCCCATTCAGGAGTCGGGTAAAACCACAGATGTCCTGATGGTCTCACAACCCTTAGCTGCTCCGTCATAACCATATTATTAACCATGAGATTTTCACGCGCGAGGTGTCACATACCTCTACCAGTATCAGTTCACTGGTTAGAAAATCAATCTGGGGTGGATCGGGGGTGTTTTCTCCCGATGCGCGTCAAGATCGTTGAAAATAGAAAATGGGTGCATTTGTTATGTTCTTTAGTTTTAATGTATATAGTCTTACTCCCCCACCTGCCCTCATCGAGACCGCTGGCAACCTAGTTGCATCTACTTCAGTTTCCACCAATAAGGCTCTTGTAGCCAAAGGATGCAGCGAAGTCAAAAGATGGTATGCGTGGACACGATGCGGTACTGTGACGTGTTGCAAACTATTCATTGCTTGCTCAGATGGGACAATAGTTACTCAAACGGCAGACGCCACCAGGTGCAAATAACGTCTGCCGTACCGGGGATCATCCTCAAACTGGTATCAATAGCTCTACTGCTGGTAACTTCTATGCCGAAAGAACAATCACCAGAGGTTCGCCTCACTGCAATATTGCAGGAACAGCAGAGATTAGTAACCGAGCTAAAGGATGCCTCCCCCGCAAGACAGCTACAAATCCAGGCTGAGATTGTGGCGCTCTCTGAAGAGCAGTCGCACTTGCTTCAGGAAGCTGGGGCAGTTACCTGCTTCATTTTTAGTACCTCTGGGGTACGCGGAACTGGCTGGATAGAAGAAGAGCGAAACTTCGACGGTTCAGTTAGACAGTATCGATACGGTTATTACCGCAGTGGCAAAAGTAACCGCCGATACGTGCCAAAATTGCTGGTGGGCGACGTGCAGCGGATGATTGCATCTGGTGCTAAACCTCCTTCGATTCTTGAGTTCCTAGAAAAAGCCA
The DNA here is from genome assembly GCF_014695585.1 of Microcoleus sp. FACHB-831. NCBI lineage: Bacteria > Bacillati > Cyanobacteriota > Cyanophyceae > Oscillatoriales > Microcoleaceae > Microcoleus > Microcoleus sp. FACHB-831. The sequence goes on from NZ_JACJON010000025.1 coordinate 58,857, forward strand.
AGACGCGCGTGGTTACGTCTTAATTTATCAATGGGTGCATCCACTAAACAAAAATATGTCTGGAGACAGAGGAAGCCTGTCAATTTTTCAACAAGCTCTAGACATACACACTAGGAGACATTTTACCCGCGTCTTTAGTTCCTATTACCGTTAAAAAAGCTATGGGCTGCTTTAGTGGGGGGCGATCGCCATACATTAAGTAATAACTCGAATATCTTTATATAAATTTATACAATTAGCCTAATTAAAAAAATTCTTAGCTCAGATGCAATCGTGCCAGAAGCATAAAATCTGTGTATGCCCCTTGAGCAGGCGCATACACAGGTGTGATGCTCCCAGCATTAATAAACGTAGAAGTTATCCTTGATAATTCATAAGAGCATACATTTATGTAAAACTACCCTAAACGACATACAGAAACTGATGCTGATGGATGCAGATGAACTGCTAACGCGCTACGGAGCAGGCGATCGCGATTTTAAAGGGGCAGACTTGATTGGAATGTCCCTCAAGGGAGCGAATTTGAGTGGGGCAAACTTTAGGGAGGGCGCTTTTAGCGAAGCCGATCTAAGTGGAGCCAATCTCAGCGAAGCATTCTTGAATGAGGCATCTCTAAGCGCGGCAAATCTCACGGGGGCTAATCTCAGAGCAGCCAACTTAAATGGAGCGAATCTGTTTAAAGCAAAGCTAAGGGAGGCTGACTTGCGCGGAGCAAATCTAAAAATGGCAGACCTCACCCAGGCAGACCTTACTAACGCTAACTTGGAAGGCGCAAATCTCTGGGGTGCTTCTCTCACGGGAGCAAAACTCGAAGGTACGGTGATGCCTGAACAAGCGGAATGATCTGCACAAATCCACGCCGCTGAAAACTCTACTGTACCAGTGGAATCTCGATAACAAATTCTGTTCCCTGTTCTGGTACAGAATTACACCTGAGATTGCCGTGATGTTTTTCCACAACAATTTGATAACTGATTGCCAGACCTAGACCTGTACCTTTGCCTACAGGTTTGGTGGTAAAGAAGGGGTCAAATATCCGCCCCTTGACTTCTTCACACATCCCAGGCCCATTATCAACAATCCGGATAGCCACCCAGTCGCGGTCTATAACTTCGGTGATAATCCGGATTGTGCTGGGATGTTGTTGCATTTCTGCGGGTGTTATCCCATTTCCTCCACAGCAGTTTCGCTCATTGTTGTAATCATCCAAGGCCTCAATCGCATTAGACAAAAGATTCATGAAAACTTGATTGAGGAGTCCTGCATAACACTCCACCTTGGGCAAATCGCCGTACTCTTTGATCACGCAAATCCCCGGATTTGCAATTCCTTTGGGTTTAATCCGGCTGTGCAGAATTAGCAGCGTACTATCAATACCTTCATGAATATCAACGGGCTTCATCTGAGCCTCGTCAATCCGCGAGAAGTTCCGCAGCGACTGGACAATTTGCCGGATGCGGTCGGCTCCCACTTGCATCGAAGATAGGGTTTTAGGAAAGTCTTCTTTGAGGAAATCGAAATCTATGTTTTCGGCTTCTTCCTCAATCTCAGATATGGGATTGGGGTAGTGTTGCTGGTAGAGCTGTATGAGGTTTAGCAGATCCTGGCCATATTGGCTGGCATGGATGAGATTGCCGCAAACAAAGTTGACGGGGTTATTAATTTCGTGGGCGACACCCGCAACCAGTTGACCCAGACTGGACATTTTTTCGCTCTGAATTAGCTGCCCTTGGGTTTGTTGAAGTTCGTGCAGGGTGTGTTCTAGCTGTTCTGCTTGTTGTTTGAATTTTGCTTCCGATTGGCGCAAGGTGTCCTCAACGGATTTGCGCTTGGTGATGTCGGTGACGAAACCTTCGGAGTAAAGCAGTTTGCCTGTGCGATCGCGCACTGCCCGCGCATTCTCAGAAATCCAGATTATGCTGCCGTCTTTGCGATATACCTGAGACTCGAATTCAGACACTCGATCGTTTTCTTCTAGCAGGCGCAAGAACTCCTCTCGCCGTTTCGGATCGACGTAAAGCTGCCGCCCGATATCTTGTAGATTCTCGCTAAGTTCCTCTGGGGAATCATAGCCGTAGATGCGTGCCAGGGCTGGATTAGCGCTGATATAGTTCCCAGCAGGCGTACTTTGGAAGATACCCTCTACGGCATTCTCAAAAATGCTGCGATACTTTTCTTCCGCTTGCCGCAAAGCAGACTCCATCAATTGCCGTTCGGCAATTTGTTTGGCTAAATCTCGGTTGGCAAGTTGCAACTCTTGGGTGCGGTTGATGAGGTTTCGCTGGACTTTTTCAAAGCGCTCTACCCAGCTGGAAGCCTCAGCTGGCAAACTGTTACGGCTTAGGAACATGGGATTTCTCAGTATTTAGTCGCCCAACTGCCAGTATTGCACTTTCCGTGTTTTTACTGGGTGATGCCCCTATCTTTAGTATTGTGATCTCTAAGTAATTACTCAGTGACCTTAGTCCGCGTGTTTTGCGATCGCATAGGCAAAATGTTGCGATCGCGATCGCTGACGTAGCTAAAATTACTGATAAAATATCCAGCGCATGCATCCGCATTACCTAGCGTTCTGGGATGGGTAACGGCAGATTGCGAACAATTATGAAACTCTTAATTCATTCATCATTACTTATTCATATTTAGCCCGTCCCTAGCCAAAGCCCTACTTAGCAATATTTAACTCTTCGCAATCAAGGGCAAACGATCTCAGAATTTAGACACAAATAAAGGGCAAACATCATAGCGGGTTTCATACACACCGCAGCTAACGAGGCAGATAAACGTGCATCGTGAGGAAAATTATCGATTTCCCAATTGCTCAAGCTTTTATAATTGCGCTCAGGCAGTACGATTATCGTGAAGTCAGGTTTGATTGCAACTTTTACTTTAAAAGCGATGAGGCCAGAAAAATTGGTATTGCGAATTCGGCCTAGTGTGGGTATCTTGGCAACTCTTGCTACAGCCAGCGCGATCGCAGGGGTAGCAGCGATCTCCAATCCACACCTTGGAGCGATCGCCAAATTCAAGTTAGCGGCGACTGGGACGCAGCTGACTGACTGGCGATTTGACCCAGCCGCAAGTCAGTTGGAAATAAATTTAAATAAACAAAGTACCCCCCGCTACTTCCTGCTCTCTCAACCACCTCGCATTGTTCTGGATTTACCCAATACCCAGATGGCAAGCGTTGACAAGCAAGAAAGTTACGCTGGTATTGTTCAACAAATTCGGGTATCGCAGTTTCAGCCCGATGTGACGCGGATTGTATTAGAACTATCCCCAGAAGTGCTTTTGGGCGACGTACTGGTGCAACTGCAACCGTCAGAAACTACATCTGTGGGGAATCGGTGGATCTTGCGATCGCTAATTGCCGATTCCAGGACATCAGCAGCACCCGATTTTTCAACAACATTACCACCAGCCAATTTCCGCACCCCCCAGACATCCCGCGTGCAGGTTCCCCCTATCAGTACAGGCGATCGCCCTACCGGGGGACAAGAGGGAGAAAATTCTCAAGTCCCACTAAGCACTCTTCCCCAAACCGCAACCGCCTCCACGCTACCCCCAGCTACTTTTAAGACTAATCGCACAGCAAGCATCAGCGTCCCTCCCCTGAAAACCGCCACAGCCACGACGCGAGTTATTGAATTTGGCCAACCCCTGCCTGGTGGGGAGAATACCCCAGTAGTTCCAGCAGTCGTTAGTAGAGTCTCCAACTCCCAGCCAGTGGTAGAACGGCAGGCTCTCCCCAGTTCCGAGTCCTCAATATCCAAACCTCAAGGAGTTGCCGTAGTAGTGCCTCGGCTTGTTCCAAGGGTTGCCCCACTTCCTACCGTTACGGCGGCGGCAGCAAGTATAGAGCCTGCATTGCCATCCTTGCAACGTCCGAGCAGCGTCTCGCCCGTCAGACAACAACCGACAGTGGCGGTAGCGCCGCTTGGATCGAGAGTTGCCCCCCGCGCTAGTGTTACGGCGACGATGGCAAGTATAGAGTTTGGAGTCCCGCTTCCATCGTCGCCGCGTCCGGGCGGCGTCTCATCGCGCCGACAAAGACCGACTGTGGTGGTTCCTCCGCTTGCGCCAAAGGTTGCTGCTGTTAGAGAACGGCAAAGCAGTAGGTCAAGTATAGACTTTGAAGCCCCAGTTCAGCCCAAGAGAGGCGCTGCGTCGGCGCGGCAAAGAGCTAGCGTGGTGGTTCCGCCGCTTGGATCTAGGGTTTCCACTCGGCGCAAGGTTACGGCGGCGCAAAGAAGTAGGACAAGGGTAGCAGTTGGCTCCCCAAAAAGGCAGTCAGTCGCCAAACGCCGACGCGCAAAATTGGTGGCTCAAAGGAGTAGGTCGAGGGTGACGCCACAAGCGAGGTCGATCGCGCGATCGCGCCCAGGTGCGGAGGCACTTTTGCTGCGTCAGACTAATGCAATTTCCACCGCTACTTTATTTAAAGCAGAATTTCCAGATGTGTTGCTGCCAGAGGGGGCTGTGCTGAGCTTGATCTATCCCGGTAAAAAGCCTCTAACTATGAAAGCGGGTACTCAGAGGCAAGAAGTGTTGCTGCTTACTGAGGCAATACGCGATCGCTCAGGTCAAATTGTCGTCCCAGCAGGCTCCCACATCATCGGACGCTTTGAAACAAATTCTCGCGGCAGTCGCTTTATTGCCCAAGCGATCGCCCTCGGTAGCCGCAATGTTCCTATATCAGCCGAGTCAGAAGTTCTAAAACGCAAGCGGCGGCTCTCACCAAATCAAATTCTACAAGTTCAGCTCAAAGAGGATTTACGCTAACAATGCATTACGAATGATGAATGTTAAATTGCCTCATTCATCATTCATCATTTATTTAGAATTTATCCGTTTCTGGCGGCGGTGCGCCAACCCCCGGTTGATTGATGAAGAAGTTCTTGGCAGCTTCGTTTTGATAGACGCAATTAATCTCCGGTTTGCTCTCAAGCGTGCCAGTGAAGCCAAATGTGTTCATCCGGTTTTTGCACTCGTTAACCTGGTCTGAAGTTACAAGTTTTTGTTGCTCTAAAACCGCCCAGTTATTGGTACGCAATACACAACCAGGGCGCATAGTTGGCTGAGATACATACACGTTGAAAGGATTCAGCGTCACGTAGATGCGGGCGTCCGTAACCATAGCGCTGGCTCCATACTGAACGCAAAGCTCTGGATTCGGCGCAGCCCTATCAATGAAATCGCGGGATGCGACGTTTTGCGGGCTAAAAGTTGCCGTCGAGCTAAAGCCAATTCCAACCCCAACCCCCAGAATAAACACGCCTGCTAAGATTGCTATGGAGGTGTAGTTAAAGGGGGAAGATTTAGAGCCGGAGGATTTAGAGGCTGAGGGTCTAGATTTATTTCTCATCGTTGCTTAGTCACTTTCACCACAATCGCGGACAGTCTCCTTCTCCTAGTATGACGATACTAGCTCCCAACTGGGTATTACAGAACGAGCAGTTTTACTTTCCAGGTTATAACTGAGTGTTTTTGCTCTCGTTGAGTAGTTGGAAATAGGCACTAGCAACTTCTTTCATATTTTGATACTCTTCTTTGGCGTGCCGATACTGCCAATCAAAATCACCCTCTAGAACCTTAGCACTTTCAGGATTGTAATCGGCAATCATGACGCCAATGAGTACTTCTCGAATTAGGCAAACATAAACGTTTTCTAATTTGCCAGCTTTTCTTACTAAATTCTTTATTTGTGCTAATCCTTGTTCGTAAGTATCTACATTGGCAGCATAGATATGCGATTTTGCAACTAATTTTGCAAGTTTATCAATTTGACGGTATTGGTCTTTAAGCGCTGAAACGTTCGGCTCAATTTGCAAATGGTATTTGATCAGCGGAGCTAGCTCTAAAATAGTGTTTAGCTTGGTATCTCTTGGGTTTAATCCCCGATTTGGTACTTCTAGATCGCTGATATCGTGCCAGGAATATATATATTCAACATCTCCTGATTCTGTCAGCTTAGGAAATATAACTTGAGCTAGACTTCGCTGCTTAATTTTTATGGGAATGCCATAATTTTTTAATGGCAAACTATCATAGCGAGCTGGGGCATTATATACACAAACAACAGGGCTGCTTTTGATCAGCCGAACCTTGCTGCTGCGTTGTTCAATGAAGGTAAATGCCACTAACAACGATACAGCTATAAAAGTGAGTCCTAGAAATGCCAGCACTTGAGAAACTCCAGAGATTCCAGAGCAGGAATTGTCTTGATTTATTTTGACCGATTTTGCTAGGCTTGGCGAGAGGGGAGCGGGGAAGGCGAGAAATTGCTAATTTACAATTTACAATTGGCTATCTGTCCTTGCCCATGACCGATCCCTAGCATCGGTCGGCGATCGCGTTGATCTCATTTATTTGTAATATTGCACTTAATATCAACCTCTCCTAACGTATCCTCAGTAGGCGAATGGGGTAGTAAGTGCGAAGTTACCGCCCGTCTAACCAATGATTTGTCACTTTTACTAATAGAGACGCGATCGCTCGCGTCTCTACAACTTGGCTCAGGATAACATCTTGGGTGGAACTTTCTCAGCTACTTAATTCCAATCCCACATAACAGGATTATCATCTATACTGTCGGTGACAGTCCTGCCTATTGCGTCAATTTCTTTTAGTTCATCGACAGACAATTTAACATCGCCTGCTTTGGCGTTATCTACAGCTTGTTGGGCATTTCTTGCACCCGCGATCGCATTAGCTTGTGGCTGGGCAATTAACCACGCTAACGCCAACTGCGCTAAAGTACAGTCATGGCGTTCTGCAATCGGTCGCAACTGGTTTAAAGCTTCCTGCGCTCGTTGGTAATTTTCTCCTTGAAATAGTTTATTTTTAGCGCGGTTATCGGCTGGGTCAAATTTATGACCAGGTTGAAATTTACCAGTCAACAATCCTTGTGCTAAAGGAGAATAAGCAATGATTGAGATCTTGTTATCTACGCAATAAGACATCGCTTCTTTTTCTACCCAACGCCAAAATAAAGAATAGGGCGGCTGCAAACTATCAATACGCCCGTATTGGGATGCTTCTTCTAATTGGGCGCGGTTGAAATTAGAAACGCCAATTGCTCGAATTTTACCTTGTCTTTGCAGATAATTTAGAGCTTTCATTGTCTCCTCAATGGGGACAAGTTCAGTTTTGAAAGTACCAGAAGGCCAGTGAATTTGGTATAAATCGATATAGTCAGTTTTCAAGTTTTTGAGGGAGCGATCGCATGCCTCAATTACTTGGTCATACTTGAGATGGTTGGCAAACACTTTTGTTGCATAAACAACTTTGTCACGAATATCTGACAATGCATCAGCAACAATCTGCTCAGAGTGTCCATCACCATAAACTTCAGCGGTATCAATTGTAGTTATACCCGCATCAACAGCCGCCCGTATTGCCTTGATAGTGTCGGAGTCTTCAATTCCCACCCACATTTTTTTCCCAGCTTGCCAAGTACCCATGATGATGGGCGTGATTTGAATTCCAGAATTACCGAGCGATCGCGTTTCCATTTTTAGCTCCTGACTTTATTTGATTCATCTTAAATTGTGGCGTTTTTTAACCTTATGTGGTTAAACTTTCGAGCTTATAGTCATATCATCCGCAAGAGAGTTGATAACGCTTGACTATCCTGATATTTTCGAGCATTCTAAATTACAGCAACCTATAACGGGGAAACAAAGAATGAGCCAGCATGAAAGCAAAGATCGCCCCTTATGGCAGCGGATTCCGCTATACTTGCAGATTGCGATCGCTCTCGTTATTGCAGTAGTGGTAGGAGTTCTTCTTGGTGCTGGCAACCCTAACCCGAATAACGTTGACACAATAAAGAACCTGGCAATCCCCTGTAACCTAATACTCAAGGCTTTAAAAGCCCTCGCCACCCCTTTAATTCTGCTGGCAGTACTCCACTCATTTATGACTGCCACAATTCCCGGAAGATCGGGGCGTCGTCTGGCTATTTTGCTGCTTACAAATACCCTAGTAGCTATCCTTATCGGCCTTTTGGTTGCCAATGTCTTGCAACCAGGTAAATGGGGTAGCTTCGGTGACGCCGCCTTAAGCACGGGGGAAGTCAAAAAAACTCTCGATCCTTGGGGATTGCTGCAAGATGCTGTGCCAGCATCTATTCTCCAGCCTCTGGTTGATAATAATGTCATTCAACTAATTGTTGTTGCCCTTTCTTTTGGGATTGTGCTGCGTGCATTGAAATCAGAGCAAACTGCTGAAGGGAAAACAGATTATTTGCCAATTCAGCAGCTAATTACTATTTTGTTTGAAGCAGTAATCCGCATCTTGCACTGGGTTATCGCTTTAGTGCCGCTGGCAGTATTTGGCATTGTCGCCAGTACGGTTGCTCTTAAAGGCTTCGCACCGTTTAAATCTTTGGGTGCGTTCATCATTGCTGTCTTAGTGGCTTTGTTACTGCAATCTTGCTATTACCTAACTCGCGTATATTTCGGTTCGTGGGTGAAACCGAAGAATTTCTTAATTGGAGGTTCTGACGCGCTATTTACAGCATTCTCCTCGGCTTCTTCAACAGCCACTATGCCTATAACTTTTGAGGCTTTAATTCAAAAAATAGGGTTGCGGGAATCTTCTGCTTCTTTAGGCGCTTTAGTCGGCAGCAATTTTAACAACGATGGTACGGCTCTTTATGAGGCTATGTCTGCTTTGTTTGTTGCCCAAGTGCTTAATTTGAATCTTTCTTTGCCACAGCAGTTAATCGTTATTCTTACTTCCATCGTCGCGTCTGTTGGTGCTGCGGGTATCCCGGAAGCGGGTTTGGTGACGATGACACTGGTGTTCACTTCAGTTGGCTTGCCTACTCAGTACATCGCTTTGCTGGTAACTGTTGATTGGTTCCTCGATCGCTGTCGCACTGCTATTAATGTAATGGGAGATATGACTGTTAGTGCTTTGATCGATGGCAAGCAACGGCAATCTCAAGCTGAAGAATTAGCAATAGAGTCGATTATTGAAGAATAGTGGAAATTTAACCCTCCTTTTGAGGGTTAAGTGTATCAACAATTACTCCAGTTTTGTTATGATAGGTATAAAATTAAAGCATACAAATTTATTCACAAGCTTGATTTCCTAGTAGCTAGTCTTTGTCGGTTTAAATATAGCAGTAGAGAAACTTAGGATGTAAAGATAATATCAACATTTGGTATATTAAATTTAAATTATAGAGAATATTACTGACAGTCATACGCTTGCTCGGTAGGGAGCCAAGGTGTGTGCCTATACAAATGTGTTCCAGCGAATTGAAAATGGCGATCGCTTGTTATCTTTTAATTAAAAAACTGGTGATTTATGGAATCAACAACTACTCACGCGCTAAAAGAATGGGCTGTTGCTGTGGATGCCTTAAACGAAGGCAAAACTATCCTGTTGCTGCGTAAGGGCGGTATCAAGGAGGAGGGAAACCGATTCCAAGTGGCTTATGAAAAGATTTTGCTTTATCCGACTTACGAACATCAACAGCCGAATTTGCTAAAGTCTGAGTATGCGGAAAAAGTGACAACTGTAGAATCAGGCTGGCATCCAGAAACCATCAAAATTGGGGCTTATGCTGAGATTACAGATGTTTTGGCAGTCAGCGAGGAATCAGCGGTGAAAGCGCTGCTACCTTATCATATTTGGAACGAGAAATTTGCGAGCGATCGCCTGAAATGGAAGCCGCGCCAGCCAATTTATTTACTACTCTTACGCACTTACAAACTCGCCCAAACTCACGCCATTTCCTACCGTGCGGAATATGGCGGCTGTAAATCTTGGATTGATTTAGCAGAACCAATTTCAATTGCGGGTGCAGAACCAGTTTTGGATGACAAAGACTACGCCCAGCAGGTAGGTGCAATCCGTAAAATTTGTGATGCAAGTTCGCTGGTTACTAAGGGATGATGGCGAGACACGATTAGGAATTAGCAATAGTTTAGTGGACGGGAAGTTTCATAGGTAACTCGACAGTAAAAACAGTCAGGTTAGAACCACTATCTACTTCAATAGTGCCTCCCAAATGTTGTGCGAGTTTCTTCACTAGAGCCAATCCTAAACCCGTCCCGCCCTGCTTCCAACGGTCAGCACGGGGAATGCGATAAAACTTTTCAAAAATGCGCGACATCTCGCTGGCGGCAATTTCAACACCAGAATTGCTCACCTGCAATTGTATTTTTTCCTCCTTGGCACTTGCTGTCAGCGCGATTTGTTCTCCTGCTGGGGTGTATTTGCAGGCATTGTTTAGTAACTCAGCGAGGACTCGCTCTAGACTTGCTGAATCAGAGATTATGGGGGGCAAATCGTTAGGGATGTCAACCTTTAAGAGTTGCTGGCGTTGCTGAATGCGGGATCGGAATGGATCGATGATTTTAGGCAACCGTTCTAGCAGGTTAATCGACTCAGCCAGAAAGGTAGGATAAGAGGCAGCTTCTAGGCGTTGTAAGTCTAGCAGATCGTTGATTAGCTCAGTTTCTCGGCTGCACTCAGCTTGTAATATTTCCAGATAGCGCTGAGTTTTTTCCGGCGATCCAGCAGCAACTTTTAGCATCTGGATTGCCATTTTCATGTTAGCCACAGGCGTCCGTAATTCGTGGGAAACCGTACTTAGAAAGTCATCTTTGAGGCGATTGAGCGTTTCCAATTGCTCGACTTGCGCTTGCACAGCTTGGTAGAGTCGAGCTTGACGAAGGGCGATCGCGCATTGATTTGCCACCTGCTGCACCAATCGGATCTCTAGATTGTTAAAAGCATAAGTTGTCCGATGCAGCAACCACAGATCCCCTAGCAATCCTCGATCGTCAGACATCGGACAAACCAGCATAGCCGCTTGTCCGCCCATAGGGTTAGAAGCAAGCGGGCAAAATTGGAAACACTGGCTTTGCAACAAACGAGCGTAGAGTTCGGGGAATTCTGCCATCTGCAACACGCGACCGTCAGAAGAGGGCATTGCGGTGGTGTGTTCATAGCAGACAGTAGCAGTATCTTGTTCCAGGTTGTATAGCGATGCATGGCAACTGCCCACATTTAGCGAGAGCGCTAATTCGCGGACTGCGGTTTGTAAAATTTGCTTCTCATCAAGGCTATCGCGCACTTTGTCGGCGATGCGTTTCAAGACGGCTTCAAAGCCGAGAGATTTTTGTAACTGGGTGGTACGCTCTTGCACTTGGCGTTCCAGATCGGTATTGAGTCTAGCAAGTTGTTGAACCAGCTTTTCGCGTTCCTCTTCCGCCTGCAAGCGCTTGGTAATATCCCTGAACACAAAAACCACACCTTTGGTGTTTCCTTGTTCATCTTTAATGGGTGCAGACTGGTTTTCAATTGGTATTTCTACACCATTTTTACTAACCAGCGCGGTTTGTTCTTCTAAACCAACACTAACGCCTGAGTTAAGAACTTGCGTTATAATTCTTTCGCTCAAGGCTATATTGAATACTTCTGTTACAGCGCTACCTAATGCATCTGCCTGTTGCCATCCAGTGAGCGCTTCGGCAACAGTATTCATAAATGTCACTTTACCGTTGCTATCTGTAGTAATTACAGCATCGCCGATGCTTTTTAGGACTGTAGTCAGCCATTGTTGGTTTTCTTTTAATTTCCTTTCCATTTCATGTCTGGAAAGGGTTATTTCAATAGTAGTTTGTAATTCTCGTTCTTTAAAAGGTTTAAGTATGTAACCAAATGGCTGCGTTACTTTGGCTCGCGCTAAGGTATTAGCATCGGCATAGGCAGTGAGATAAATTATCGGCACGTTGAAACGTTCGTGGATTTCTTTAGCAGCTTCCACGCCGTCCATGTCACCTTTGATTCTAATATCCATCAGCACCAAGTCTGGATGATTCTCTGCTACTTTATTAATCGCTTCTTCTCCGGTCGATGCGATCGCAGGAACGTAATAGCCAAATTTTCTCAGTCTGCTTTGTATGTCCTTGGCGACGATGCTTTCATCCTCGACAACTAGAATATTTGCATTCTTCATTGTCCGCTCCACCTTGAGGGAATTGAATTTTGGAGATTTTCTGGAAATTTCAGCTTAAACTCTGTTCCTATATCTCTATTAAGCTCAATATTACCGTCTAGCTGATTGGTTAATGCAATTACTAATTGTAACCCTAATGATTCGGTATTTTTGAAATCTACATTTTGGGGGAACCCAATGCCGTTGTCGCTGACGCTAAGTATCAATTCTGTGTCATCTTCCCAATGCAAATCGATGATAATCTCCCCCGAACGTCCTGAAGGGAAAGCATATTTTAATGAATTAGAAACCAGTTCATTGATAATCAAGCCGCATGGAATGGCTGTATCAATACCCAGTTGAACGTTATCAACATTTATGGTGAGAACGATATCTTTTGAACCAGCTTCATAGGAATAATATAAATTAGAGGCTAATTCTTGGATGTATTCACAAAATTCAACTCGATCTAAATTCTCAGATTGATACAGTTTTTCATGGATAAGAGCCATTGAGTCTATACGGTTCTGGCCTTCTTTAAATATATCCAGAATTCGGCTATCTTTGATAGATTCCGATTGCAAGTTGAGCAGGCTGGAAATAATTTGCAAATTATTTTTGACCCGGTGGTGAATTTCTTTTAAGAGAACTTCTTTCTCTTTGAGGGATGCTTTAATTTGCTCCTCCGTCCGCTTGCGATCGCTAATGTCTGCGATCGCAGAAATGAAGTATTTCGGTTCGCCCAAACCATTACTCCCTAAAGAATCGGTACTTCTTACCAGCGACACCGTTAAATTAATCCAGATGTAAGAACCATTTTTGTGCAAATAGCGCTTCTCAATTGAGTGCGTTTGAATTTCCGATGCCAACATTTGGCGGACGTACTCACGATCTGCATCAAGGTCATCGGGGTGAGTAATATCTTGGAAAGTTAACAGTTCGAGTTCTTCGGGCGTGTAACCCACAATATCGCAGAGTTTTTGGTTGACTAATAGCCACTTTCCATCGAGTCCTATGTGGGCGATGCCAACAGCAGCCTGATTGAATGTAGCCCGGAATCTCTCTTCGCTCTCTTGGATAGACGCGAGCAATCGCGTCTTTTCCTCCTCTGCTCGCTTGCGCTCGGAAACGTCAACTATGACACCCATGCTGCCGTATACATTGCCTTTGGCGTCGCGCAATGGTGCGGTGGAGAGGCTAACGTCAATTAGTGAACCATCTTTCTTTTGGCGACGTGTTTCCACGCTAGAATTTGCTTTACCCTCTAACGAATCTTTGAGTAAAGCAACCATCTCAGCTTGTTTGTCTATAGGAACTATAGTAATCGGGCGATTTAGCACCTCATCCTCAGTCCAACCAAACATCCTCTCAGCCGCCTGGTTCCACATTTTTACGTTTTGCTGAAGATCCAGAGTAATAATAGGCAGCGGTGAAGCTTCAACCATCGTTTTAAGCCTTTCGCTAGTTTCTTGCAAGCCCTCTTCCGCTCGCTTGCGATCTGTACTATCGAAGCGGATCGCTAAATATTGAAATGGTTTTCCTTGCTCGTTTACAAAAGGAACAATGGTGGTATCCACCCAGTAATAACTTCCATCCTTGGCTCTGTTCTTAATTTCTCCCCGCCAAACTTCTCCCCTAGAAATTGTTGACCAAAGATTTTTAAAGAATTCTGGTGGATGATAACCTGCATTGATGATGCGATGTGTTTGACCTATCAGTTCTTCTCTGGAATATTGAGATAGTTTGCAAAATTTATTATTAACATAAGTAATTACTCCTCGCGCATCTGTTATCGCCACAATCGCCGATTGATCTAGAGCAAATTTGATGTCTGATAATTCTTTAAGCGATTTGCGTAGCGTGTCGAATGCTTTGCGTATTGCGTCCTCGGTTTGTTTGCGATCGCTTATGTCGCGCGTTACGTTCGAGAAGCCTTGTAGATTGCCCTCCTTGTCTCGCAATGCGGTAATGACAACATTAGCCCAGAACCACGAGCCATCTTTGCGGACGCGCCAGCCTTCTTCTTCATACCGCCCTTGAGAACAAGCGACTTGCAATTCTCGCTCTGGTTTGCCATCTTCTATGTCTTGAGCGGTGTAAAAGCGGGAGAAATGCGATCCCACGATCTCTTTTTCACGATAACCTTTAAGTCTTTCCGCCCCTGAGTTCCAACTGGCTATATGCCCGCTAGGGTCGAGCATGAAGATCCCATAGTCTTTCACACCGTCGATCAGCAAGCGGAAGCGCTCTTCACTAAATCGCAGACTGGTTTCCGCTTTCTTACGGGCTGCGTTGAGCCAACTGATCAGGAGCGATACTAAGGTGAATACGGTTGTCAGCAACAGTTCGGGGAAACCAAAGCTCAATGTATAGGTCGGCGCCTGAAAGAAGTAGTTAATGCACAAAGCAGATAATATAGTGGCTAGCAGACCTGGCTTAGTGCCGCCATACCAAGAACTGAGCATTACAGCGGCAAAAAAAAGCGGCGTAGGGGTACGAGCGAGCAGTGGCGATAGCAGCATTGTCAACAGGAGGGCGATCGCTACTGTTAATAAAGCCAAGCCGTAGTTTTGCAAGTGCGATCGCTTTGCATCTCTTTTGGAGAATCGCATAGTTTCTGCGCTCTTAGCTCCCAGCATCAGATCGAGCCTCCTCACATAGTTCCTGGTTAAAAATTAAATATACTTGCTACATTTTGTTAATTGAAATTCATCTTCGCTCCTTATTCATAACATGGGTTAGCCATTAGGATTCGCCCTCTTCAAATTGGAATAATATTGGTATTAGCAAACATATATTTGCAATTACGGTTGGCAAACAAGGCAGCAGCTATCACTTGCGACCTAATAAGTTTTGCTTTATAAGGTAACTTATCACCCATATTTAGATAAATTATTGCTTAATTCACCTACAGCCCTAGTTTCCTAAACTAAAAACTAGATAGCAAGTTCCGGCGCGATGCTACGCCAGAAAGCGCGATCGCCATGCAGCACCTACACTCCAGGGAGGTTAACGCCCTAGCGTTTGGCTCCTTATAAGTATTAACTCCTACTATAGGTTGATATCTAAAGTTGTAGGGTCTACCACAAATTTACCCTCTCGGACGGATGTAAATATTGACAAAGCTTTGCCATGATGCAGATAAGTTGAGCGGTTTAAAAACAAGGCTAGAGAGACGCTAACCAATCGCCTCTTAACAAGTAATAACCCCGCGCGGCGTAAACATTTTCAACAACTTACGGCCTGCCTAAACGAGCCAAAAGATTGCACAAACTGAGTAAGTTGCGATCGCATTACCACTCGCTTTTCTGCAAGCGAACTGGCATCCATTTACTCAAAAGCAATTCTTGGTTGCAGAAGCAGCTAATTTTAAAACATTTAGCAATTATAACAATTTTTTGGAGGTAGATTATGGAGTCCGGTCAACCAATCGAACTTTCATACGAGCAGGAATTTCACCTCAAATCTTTTGAGTATCAAATTCAACCAATCAACCTGGAACAATCGCGGGAACTTCTGGTTGAATTGTATAGACAATTGTTGCTAAGGGAGTCTTACTGTAAAGAAGTTTTAAAACAAAATCTGCTTGGCGAAAACTCACCCTTTTTATTTGAATAGAGGAGTTGGCAATGCTGAGACAAATGTGCTGGTTATCAAAGTTTGGTGGTGATGGCGAAAAGATGTTGCATTTGCAGACTGCAAGCCATGAACCTTGGAGACCATACACCGCTTTTCCGCAATATGCCGTACCAGACTACCGCGAACCTGGCGGTTCTAAAGGTTGGGCAACTTACCAAAAACTATTGAAAGCAGGCTGGACTTTAATACCTAGCGCACGGGCACAGGAGTTTGTCACAGCAGGTGCCCAGACGGAGGTAGTTAAGTAAGTGGTTAGTTGTTAGTAATTAGGCGCAGACAGTTGAGCGGTCACAATAATAGCTCATTGCCTATTTCTCTGACTTAAATCGACTATTAATCTTTTGCGCCTAGTTCTACTAAAAATAAATTAATAACCATTAGGGGAACCTTCGCCGCGTGCGTCAGCCGCACCTTCTAAAAAGCCATCCGGTGTAACTACTATTGCATTAGCATTACCCCAAGGATTTGTTTCTTCTATTTTGTGTCCTCGGCGTCGGAGTTCTTCAATTGTTGCAGCGTCAAAGCCAAATTTATCCATTCTCGATTGGTCGGGAAGCCATTGGTGATGCAGGCGCGGCGCAGATACGGCAGAACTGGCATCCATGCCATATTCTAAGACATTAAGAACAACCTGCAATACTGTTGTAATGATGGTGCTGCCCCCAGGCGAACCAGCAGCCATACGCAGCTTGCCATTTTCAGTCACAATTACTGGCGTCATGCTGGATAGGGGAATTTTAGCAGGAGCGATCGCATTCGCTTCTCCTCCTACTAATCCAAACACATTTGGTACTCCGGGTGCAGCGGCAAAATCGTCCATCTCGTCATTTAATAGAATCCCCGTACCCGGTACAACCACGCCCGAACCAAAGCCATAATTTACAGTAAAAGTTAGGCTAACAGTGTTGCGTTGTTCATCAACGACAGTTAGGTGAGTTGTATCTTGAGATTCTTTGCTATTAGCAAAACGCTGTATAATTTCCCTAGTGCCTGCTTTTACTTCGCTTGATTGCCGCGCCCTTTGCATATTGATTTCCTGGCGTCTGTTGGCGGCGTAGGCAGGGCTGATGAGTGCGTTAACAGGTACTTTAACAAAATCTGGGTCGCCCAAATAGACGGCACGATCGGCATAAGCAATCCGCATCGCTTCTATCATTAAATGCAGCGTGTCGGGGTGATGCCAGCCCTTAGATTTTAGATCCGTATTACCAATAATATTTAATATTTGTAGCAGGTGAACTCCACCAGAAGAAGGCGGCGGCATGGAACAAATTTTAGCTTTACGGAAGTTGCCGCAGACGGGTTCGCGCCAAGTTGTTTTATAAGATTTGAGATCTTCAAGAGTAATTATGCCGCCATTTTTAGCCATATCATCAGCAATGGCACGGGCGATATTTCCAGTGTAGAAGTTTTGGGGGTCGCGAGCGATCGCCTGCAATGTCTTGGCTAAATCTTTTTGTACCAGCCTATCTCCCCCTTGAAACATAGCGCCGTTGCGGGTAAAAATTTGCCGCGCTGCTGGGTTTTTCAGGAGGGCATCTTTGCGTTGTTCAACTCTAGAGACAAAGCGATCGCTAATAATAAAACCTTCGTCTGCTAACTTAATCGCAGGTGCGATAACTTCTTGCCAAGGTAACTTGCCGTACTTGCGATGTATTTCGTAAAGTCCCGCAACCGTTCCCGGAACCGCAACAGAAAGATGCCCATCCACGCTAACATTTGGGCGCACCTTTCCAGTTGCATCTAGATACATATTGCGCGTCGCTTTAAGCGGTGCGCGTTCGCGGAAGTCGAGGGCTTTCATCTCGCCAGTTTGCGGCAAGTGCAACAGCAAAAAGCCACCGCCGCCGATGCCAGCCGAGAAAGGTTCTACAACTGAAATAGCAAAAGTTGTCGCAACTGCTGCATCTACAGCATTACCACCCTTGCGTAACATCGCCACCCCGGCTTCGCTGCCGAGGGGATGGGCAGATACAACCATACCCTTTTTAGTTCTGAGGGGTTGAACAAATGCTGCTGGTGCTTTGTTGCACCAATATACAGAAATAGAGACAACAATTGTGACAAATGCTAGGGAGAAATGTTTATATCTGTGAAAGTTACGCATAGTTTCACGACGCTTGCTAGCAAACAACCCTAGCACATATTAACTAGCAACTAAGTATCCGCAACAGCTTTAACAAAGGGTATTTTAATTGCTGCAAACTTAGGGATTACCGCTTCGTCCGACAAGGTTGGCAACGACGGCGGCTAACTCGGCTGGATTAACTGGTTTGGGGACGTGTAGCTGAAAGCCTGACAGCAAAGCCTGCGTTCTGTCTTCAGCCCTAGCATAGGCTGTCAGCGCCACAGCCGGAATCCGCCCTCCTTGCGCTGCATTCAGCATCCTCACTTTGCGAATTAAGCTGTAGCCATCTTCTTGTGGCATTCCGATATCGCTCACCAGTACATTCGGGTTTAACTGTTGCAGTGCCTCAAGTGCTGCTGCGGCGGAATCAACAGCAGTAACATCGGCTCCATACTGTGCCAACATCGTAGCGATTAATTCACGCGCATCAGGCTCATCATCGACCACAAGCACCCGCAAACCCTCAAGGGAAGGGGGGGAGATTTCACGCGCTTCGTCCTCGACTGTCGGTTGCGCTTGATGAGGCTCGCTAGTCTGCGGACGAACAGCCATGAGCGGCAGAGTTACAATAAATGTCGCTCCCTTTCCTTCGCCCTCGCTCTCGGCGCGGACTGTACCACCGTGCAGTTCTACCAAGTGACGGACAATAGCCAAGCCTAAGCCTAGTCCGCCATGCGATCGCGTCGTTGCTCCATCTGCTTGACGGAAGCGTTCAAAGACATAAGGTAGAAAGTCGGGGCTGATTCCTTGTCCCGTGTCGCTAACTTTAATTTGGATCTGGGAATTACTGCGCTCCAGTATTATCGCAACGCGCCCCCCTTTGGGCGTGAACTTAACTGCATTCGAGAGTAAATTCCATACAACCTGCTGCAATCGGTTCGCATCGCCCAAGACCGCTCCTGCTGAATGGTCTAGTATAGGCTCGATTTGAATGTTTTTAGCCTCAGATGCGGGTGCGACAGTTTCAATAGCCGCCTCAATAACTGAAACAAGGGCGACAGGACGAACGTTAAGACGCAGTTTGCCTGTAATAATCCGCGAAACGTCTAGGACATCCTCAATTAGTTGCGCTAGCGACTTAGTATTGCGATCGATTGTCTCCAACGCCCTTTGGCTCGTAGTTTCATCAAATTTTCGGGTGCGGAGTAGCTGAGTCCACCCCAGCATGGCATTAAGGGGGGTGCGAAGTTCGTGGGAAAGGGTGGCGAGGAATTCATCCTTCATGCGGTTTGCTGCTTCTGCTTCAGCCCGCGCAGCCTGCTCCCTGGCAAGTAGCTGTTCGCGTTCTGACTCTGCCCGCTTGCGTTCGGTAATGTCAATCATGAATCCACGCAACAGCTTTGGCCCATCCTCATCGCGAACAACATTCACGAGGTCATACAACCACAGAGTTTGTCCATCGGCTTTCAGCATTCTGTATTCAAATTCATAGTTATCTAGATGAGCCGAGGAGTCTTTACAGAATTGGACGACCCACTCGCGGTCTTCTGGATGGATGCGATCTTCCCAGAAGTTATCGGCGTACCAGTCTTCTAGCGGATAGCCAAGTAAATCGACGCTTTGCGGGCCGACATAGCTGAATCGCCCGCTCATAGGATCTGACTCCCAAGGAATGACGCGCACCTTTTCGCTGAGTTTGCGAAAGCGTTCCTCGCTTTCTCTTAATGCTTTTTCCGCTTGCTTACGCTCCGTCGCGTCGCGGGAAACAACCACCACCCCCTCGATGCTTTTATCCCGATTGTAGAGCGGGGACATGATGTATTCATAGTATTTAACGCCACTGAAACTTAAGAATTCGTTGTCATTTCGTACTGGTTCGCCAGCGGCGATTACATCTTTTTTGTGGGTTTCAAATCGTTCTATAGTTTCTTCGGGCAATCCTACATCCCGCCATGTTTTTCCAACGAGATCGCTAGGATTAAAACCTATGACTTTTGCACCGCCAGCACTCACATATTTATACCGACCTTCACGGTCAAAAATATAGATATGATCTACAGATGCCGAAAGAATAGCCTCAAGTGTATTGGCTTGTTCTTGAACTTGTTTAGCCAGTTGGCGAGAGTTTTCCTCGGCTTGTTTGCGTAAGCGAAGCTCGGTGTAGGCATCGCTTAAGTCCAGTACAAAACCTACACCCGTGTCTTGCGGTTCGCCCAGATACGCAGTCCCCACCAATACTGGTACGCGGGAGCCGTCTTTGCGTATGTATTCTTTTTCAAACGGGGTATGGGTTCCTGTCAGTAGCATCTCCTTCATCGCCTGTCGATCGAGATAACGCTGCTCTGGTGGTGTTATTTCTATCCAGTTCACCTTTCCTGATAGCAGATCTTCTCGCGTATAGCCGATAATCTTTAAAAAGGCGTCATTTACTTCAACGATATTGCCACTAAAGTCCCCGAAGATAACTCCAATAATATTAGAATCTACCAACCGCCTCGCCCGTTCTTGACTTTCCCGTAACGCCTTTTCTGCTAGTTTGCGATCGGTGATGTCGCGTTGACTCCCCCACGCTCTTATTAAAAGATTATTTTCAATAATTCCTACCAGGTTATTCAAGAAATATTTAGAATTTCCCAACTTATCTATTTCCTGAGATTCTGCATCGTTCATGCGGTAGCCAGAACGGATAAAGGCACGCAGGTATTCAATATTATTTGTATTTGACCTAACTAGGAAGTCTCCTAGCCTTGCTCCTACAATATCTTCGGCACGTTCAAAGCCATACATTTGTGCCATTGCATTGTTGCATTCAGCGAGGTAGCCATACTGATAACAATGATCTATTTGTTCATCTTCTGGACGGTCTAGCGAGAGCGATCGCTCAAGTTCAAAGCGCCAAATTCCTTCGGAACTTTGTTCAATAAACGCCCGGTAGCGCTCCTCGCTTTCTCGTAGTGCGACTAATGCTTGCTTTCGCAATGTAATATCGCGAATAATACTTAAAATAACTCTTTCGTTGCCAATCGTAGAACCTTTTGCACTTACTTCTACAGGAAATAAGGTTCCATCTTGGCGGCGATGAATTGTTTCAAATAAAATGCCCTGAGCGTCGGCTTGCTTCATTTGTTCGGCTATCAACGCATGAGTTGGCGGCTCCCGCAGAGCGTCAATTTTTAAGGAAAGCAACTCTGCCTTATCGTAACCATAAGCTTTAATGGCAGCATTATTAGCTTCGATGATTTGACCATCACAGCGCAGAAATAAAACAATGTCACGACTATTTTCGGAAAGCAGTTGATACCTTTTTAATTCTTCTTCTGTCTGCTTGCGCGAGGTGACATCAGTGAGCATGGCGATCGCGCCTTTAAACTCACCCTGTTCGCCCATAATTGGATTGGCGGAGACAATCACCCACAGATCGGAACCATCTTTGCAGCGGTAACGGAAGTCAAATTGCTCTTTAATTCCTTGCTTCCATCGCTCGATTAGTTGCTCTGCGGCGATACGCTCCTCGCTATTAACAAACTCAAAAATAGAGCGTTCGGCCATTTCTTCTACTCTGTAACCCAACATCTCAGCCATGCGCTGGTTTACATAGTCAGTCTTTCCTTCGGCGTCAATTATCCAGATACCTTCATAGGCAGTTTCTATAATGCGACGATATCGCTCCTCGCTCGCTCGTAACTTTAATAAACTTACTTCGGCTCGCTCTTTGGCGGCGCGTGACTCGGCGCTGAGTGAGGTAATTACCAGTGTCACGAAGAGGAACACGCCCAACCTTACCAAGGTACTCACGCCAGTCATAGCCAGCGAACCTTGGGGAGCCATGAAGAAGTAGTTGATGGCTAAAGTAGACAAAGCGGTAGCTAACAACCCTGGCTTCATACCGCCATACCAGCTACTCAACGCTACGGCGGCATAAAACAGCGCGAAAATAGCTGGAGACAAAACTTGATCTAGCAACCAAGTATTTAGCAATGCGATCGCCACAGCCATGACTGCGACAACATAGGGCTTCAGGTGGGCGCGTATTCCTCTAGTGGACATCTTCCGTTTTCCTTTGGGGCAGTCAGTAGGACTGATTTGTCTGGGTTATAGAAGGCGATCGCCTGCTTTTCTATATATTCTGGTAATGCCACCTAATAAAGCATTTATACCTAGATTCAGCGATTGAGCTATTTATATTGCCAGGACTCTTCTAAAATTATCGTGTCAATCCAAAATTTGACTAACTAATGGCTCGTACCCCCACTTTATCCTTTGACCGGGGCACTTTAATTTTGCATCCGCCACCCAGAGGCAAAGCTTGGGTGGAATACGCTACTTGGGATGACAGGGTAGAAAAATTCCGCATTCTGGCTATTCACTATCGCCAACTGGTGGAAGCACTGCAAGCAGAAGAAACAAATTTTATAGACGAGGCGAAGGCATTTCAACCGCTGGAACTTGTCCCTAGTTTGGAAATGGAACCTTACCCACATCAAAGCGAGGCGCTGCTAGCTTGGAAGCAGGCGCGAAGGCAAGGGGTTGTCGTGTTACCAACTGCGGCGGGTAAGACTTATCTAGCACAATTGGCTATGCAATCGACTCCCCGCAGTACCCTGATTGTAGTTCCAACTCTAGATTTGATGCATCAGTGGTACGCTCATCTTAAGGCGGCTTTTCCTGATGCTGATGTGGGTTTGTTGGGAGGCGGTTCGTGGGATAAAACGCAAATTCTTATCGCTACTTATGATAGTGCGGCAATTCATGCAGAAACTTTAGGCAACCGCTACGCTTTGGTAGTTTTTGATGAGTGCCATCATTTACCTACTGATTTTAATCGCGTTATTGCTGAATATGCGATCGCTCCCTATCGTCTCGGTTTAAGTGCTACGCCGGAACGTTCTGATGGCAAGCATGCTGACTTAGATACTTTAATTGGTTCTACAGTTTATAGTAAGACGGCTGAGGAATTAGCAGGAAAGGCGCTAGCCCAGCATGAGATAGTTCAAATTAAAGTTAAACTATCGCAACAAGAGCGCGATCGCTATGCGGAATTAATTAAACAGCGCAACGATTTTTTGAGACTATCTAATATTACTTTAGGCAGCATTCAAGGTTGGCAGATGTTTGTCCAAGCAAGTGCGCGATCGCCCGCGGGACGTAGAGCTATGTTAGCGCATCGAGAAGCTAAGGCGATCGCCCTCGGTACAGATGGCAAACTTCGCATTCTTGCTGACATTCTCAGCCAACATTCCCCCGAACGCACCCTTATCTTTACCGCCGATAACGCAACAGTCTACCGCATTTCTCAAGATTTACTAATACCAGCAATTACTCATCAAACTCCAGTTAAAGAACGTCACGAAATACTAACTCGATTTCGTGAAGGTGAATATAAAACTCTAATCGCCTCCCACGTTCTTAATGAAGGTGTTGATGTACCAGATGCTAGAGTTGCTATTCTGCTATCAGGTACTGGTTCCCAGCGCGAGTTTATTCAGCGTTTAGGTAGAGTCCTCCGCCAAGGTAAGGATAAAGATAAGTATGCGATTCTCTACGAAGTGATAGCCGAGGATACGAGTGAGGAAGGTACTTCTGTGCGGCGGCGTGGGTTGGAGAAGAAAAGCGAACCCACTTCGCGCACGACGCGCCAGGGAAGAGAGGAGGAGAAAGAACGTCAGTTAGAGATTATTCCCTCTCCACCAAAGCCAAATCGCAAGTCTAAAAATCCTCCCAAGCCTATTTACGAGTTTCCTAGTAATACTAAACGCGCTGCTGAGTCGCCTGCAAAATGGCGAGGGGATGATGAGGATATTCCTGAAGATCGCTCGCATTAGCTAAATTGGCAGTTTTACAGGGTAAAACTGCCAAAAACTAAATTCTGCCCTATTTTAGGGTTAAGCAGTAAACACCACTCTAAAATCCCAACTTGAGAGCCTAGCTTCCTCCAGCAATATCTGTAATAAAAGTTAATTAATTAGCAACCTTAATATTAAGAAATATTGTTTAAGTAATATTGCGTATATTCACTATTAAAGTTACAAATATACAAAGTTGAACCCTGTGTAAAGTTACGATAAAAGTAAGATGGGCTTTAGTCAAGTGTGTGTAAAAATTACGATATTTTGCTAAAGCAATGAAAATTTATTAGTATTAAATGTACTATTACTGATAGTAGAGACCAAAAAGTTTTGAGAAACGATTTTGGATATTCGCTGTTATCAAAAGCGATCGCATTAGTAGGTGTGTCTCACAGTTGCCCTTATGGGGTATATAAATACGGCCTTGCTAAATAATGCTGAGGCTGTACAAAGCAGAGCATTTCAGCCAAAAATTTGGAGGATATAAAGTATGTTAGTATCGCTTGGTTGCTCGGTTGTGGTTTTTTACCTGAGTATGATGATAGTTGCCAATTTTGGCGATATGGGGATGTAATTCCAGGTGAATCACTTGTGTCTGAAGGGACTTAGGCATAAATTGCGGACAATTATCTATGCGTAAGTCCCGAACGAGGAAAAAGCCAAGAATTTAAGAGAGAACCTTTTCTTTTGGCTGTTCTCGCTGGAATCTAGGCTTCCTAATTTTTTTCTTACCTTTAGGGAATCCAGGTAATTCGTGGAACAAGGTATAGAAACAGGGAATAATAAACAGAGCTAGTACTGTTGCTACCGACATACCAAAAAACACTACGATTCCTAGCGGTTGCAAGAACTCCGAACCTTCGCCAAGTCCTAACGCTAGAGGGAATAAGCCTAAAACCGTAGTGATGGTAGTCATCATAATCGGTCGCAGGCGTTGGGGAGCCGCTTTGAGAATAGCGGTTTTGCGGTCAACTTCCTCGCGTTCGCGGATTTGGTTGGCGAGTTCTATCATAATGATGGCGATATTAACTACAATCCCCACCAGCAGTACGGCACCTACTAGAACGGTTGCGCCAATAGCTGTCTTAGTGATGTAAAGCCCAAAAATTCCCCCAGCCAATGCTAACGGGACGGTGAGAATAATTACGAGTGGGTCAATTACAGAGTTGTATTGTAAAGCCATCACCACAAATACTAGGAAGGCTGATAATCCTCCTAACACCTTGAGGGAGTCTTGCAATTGTTTATTCGTTTGGGCGGCAGCACTGGGAAGGATGCTAACGCCTTGAGGCAATTTAACTTCAGCTAACACTTGGTTAACCTGTGTAAGGGCATCGCTAAGGTTGGCTCCCTTGTTCAAATTACCAGCGATCAAGAAAACGGTTCGCTGGTTAATGCGCTGCACTTCGCCTGGGGCTTGACCCTCATTAATGCTAGCGACATCAGCTAAACGAATCGAGCGATTATTGTTGGTAAATATGGGTAGTTGCTTTAATTGAGAAGCCCGCGATCGCGATTCTTCATCCAATTGCACTCGCACATCAATTAAGCGTTCTCCCCTTTGCAACTGTGTCGGTACGGAACCCTCAATCGCTGTTTTGACCGTATCGCCAATATCTTGAGTATTCAATCCAAACTCAGAAAGGCGTTCCCAATCAGGTCTAATTTGTACTTCTGGTTGCCTCTGATCGGCATCAGGTCGGAAACTGGCGCTTGGAACTTTCTCCTCTAACGCAGCCAAGATTTGCCTTCCCGCTTGTTGCAGCGTCTTCTCGTCATTGCCTTGCAGGATGATATCAACATCAGCCCCCCGCACTGGGGAGTTTGTAAGGATAATCCCCCGCACCTGACCAGGATTTAGCCGCAGACGAATTCCAGCGAGGTTGAGGGTGTCAAGTTCTTTAGTAACCCGTTGCACGTAAGATTGGACATCAGTACCTTGCTTGAGGTTAATTGTGCTGGAAGCACGCAGCGGGTTAGAAGTGGTAGCGCTACCGAATAGAAAACCTCCAGCCGTTGTAAATACCGATTCTGTTTCTGGCTGTTTGATGAGGATTTCGTCAACAATTTTCATTACTTGACGGTTGGTATCCACGCTGATGCCGGGAGGAAATTGGGCAATCAGGTTTGCTTGACCCGTGTTGATGCGGGGGAGAATTTCTTGAGGAATTTGACCAACCATCCACAGACTGCCACCACCGAGAATTAACAGCGCCGCAGCGATCGCAATTATCCTAAAACGCAGTACAAAGGCTAACGTGCGGGTGTAACTGCCAGTCCCCGCCTCAAACATTTGGTTAAATTTCCGCAGCAGCCAAAAATTACCTATTCCACTCGACCAACGAATAGCCAGCAAGCGAGAAGTTAACATCGGCACAATTGTCAGCGCCACTAACAAAGAAGCTGCAACTGCAAAACAGATTGTGAGAATTAATTCATTAAATAAGAGGGAGAAAAAACCACCAATCAGCACGAATGGCAGGACTGATACTAAGTTAGCGCCCGTCGAAGCAACCATCGCGCCTTCCACTTCCTGACCGCTGGTAATAGACTGGTCGATCATCTCCTTTGTAGTCTGCGGTCGCTGGCGATGGTTTCCTGGTGTCATGCCAGCACCTTCGGCTATGTTCTCCAAGATGACTACGCTGGTGTCAATTGCTTGACCAATTCCCAATGTTAGACCTGCCAAACTGAAGACATTGAGTGAGAAGCCAGAAAACTTCATCAAAATCAAAGCGGTCAAAGTACAAAGGGGAATAGTCAGGGAGATGATGAAAGTTTGCCGCAGCGAACCTAGAAAGAAGAGTACGGCGATCGCAGCTAATAATGCTCCAGAAACCCCCGAACTAATAACATCGTTTACAGAATTACGAATAAACCGCGATTCGTCTGAAGTTGCAACCAGTTTCATATCTTCGGGAATCACTCCCGACTGCTTCAGTTGCTCGATCCGGTTTTTAACACCTTCCACCACACTGATGGTATTTGCATCCGGCTGTTTCTGAACGCTGAGTTTAACCGCCTGTTCCCCGTTGAGTGACACGAAGACTCGCTGATTTTCCGTGCCATCTATTATTTCAGCTACATCTCGCAGGTATATGCGGCGCTGCGGCCCCCCTGTACTCCCCGTTTGGGAGGAGGAAGAAGATGCCCCCTCTTGGGCAGGGGAAGGCGAAGAAGCGACGGTAAGGGAGATATTACGAATTTCTTCTGCATTCCTCAAGCGTCCCACCGTGCGGGTTAGCGGTTCTGATTCGTTACCTTGCAGGCGACCGCCCGAAATGTCTTGGTTACGTTCTCTCAACGCATTCAACACATCTGTTAAACCTATGCCCAATGCTTGCAAGCGCCTCAAGTCAATTTCAACTTGCACTTCTTCTCGCAAACCACCTGCAACATCGACAGAGGCGACACCTGGAACCACGCCGAGTTCGCGGGATAGTTCTTCATCGGCAAATACGCGCAAATCTACATCTTTCAAGGAGGCAGATTGTAGCGCTACTTCGTAGACGGGTAACTGCGAGGGGTCTACTTTAAAAAGGCGCGGCTCTTCGACGATATCGGGGAGGTTGGCTCTAGCACGGTTAAATGCGGCGGTGGCATCGTTTAGTGCTTGGTCGATGTCGCCCCCTGGTTCAAAGAATAAGTCTAAACTGACTTGTCCTTCGCGGGTTTGAGAATAAACTTGAACAACTCCCTCGGTTGCGCTTAAGGCTTCTTCCAATGGTCTGGTAACTTCATCAACTGCTACCTCTGGGGAGACTCCAGGAGCATTGACGCGCACGCCGATGCGGGGATAGGTGATGGAGGGTAGCAAATCTACTTGGAGTTGTGTGAGGAAGAAGATACCCAGCACCAAAACGGTGAGGGTAAGCATGAGCGTACCGACGTGACGGCGAATAGCGATCGCGCTTAAGCTAAACCCAGATGTCTGCATCACTGCTGTCCCTTTTGCTGGTTTTGCTGATTTTGTCTATTTGTTTGCGAGAGAACGCTCACTCGGACTTGTTCTCCATCTTTGAGGGGTTTGCCACTGCGAGTAACAAATCTTTCACCGGGCTGTAACCCTGATAATACTTCTACTTTGCCAGACACGCGCTCGCCAACGGTCACTTGCCGTGCTGCCACTTTAGCTTCTTTCCCTTCACCCGTCACTACGAAAACCACAGAAGGTTCTGGGGTTTGGGTTTTGGGGCTTGGAGATTCCGGACTCCTGACTCCGGCCTCCTGACTCCTCTTCTCCCCCGCTTCTTGCAACGCCGTTTGCGGTATTATTACGCGGGGCGCTTCTGTGGTTGCAAAGCTAACTCGCGCAAACAGTCCGCTGCCAATTCGCCCGTTACTGTTGGGAATTGTAACTTCTACGGGAATTTGACGAGCTGTTGCATCGGCTGCTGGGTTAATGCTAGTCACTTGGCCGGTAAAAGTCTGATTTTCAAAAGCGTCTAACCGCACTTGTACCGCTTGCCCGATTCGCACATCAGACAATTCCAACTCAGAAACAGGAACCTTTACTTTGACGCGGCTAAAGTCTCCTAGCTTTAATATTTCACCTCCAGGTTGCACTAAGTTGCCCGGTTCGGTAATTTTCTGCGTGACAACGCCATTAATGGGGGAACTAATCAACGAGTATGACTTACGCTCCAGACTTTGGGCAATAGCTGCCTGTTGCGCCGCAACCCTTGCTTGTGCGGCGGCGACTGCTTGCTGTTCGGTACGGATTTGTTCTTCAGCTGCTCGCAGAGTTTGTTGGGCTGTTCTGGCGGCTGTTTCGGCTAGTTCTGCGTCTTGCTTTGCTATAGCACCTTGTTGAAAAAGTTGAGTCCGCCTAGCTGCGTCTCGCTGTGCTTGCTGAAATTCCAGGCGTGCTTCTTCGGCTTTCGCCCGCGCATTGCTAACCTGGGTTTGGGCGCGTGCTACTTCCGATTTACGACTTTCTAGTTCGGCTTGCGCTTCGGTGACAGCTGTCTGCAACAAGGCATTATCTAGTTGGGCGAGTATTTGCCCTCTAGTAACTTTTTCGCCGACATCAGTATTCAACTTTAGCAAGCGTCCTTCGACTTGGGAACGGACGGACACTGCCCGCGCTGGTTCAGTATTGCCGACGAATTCTATCTTTTCTTGTAGCAACCCAGTACTAGCGATCGCTACATCTACCGCAGTTAGTCCTCCACCTGCTTGCCCTCTGGCGGCTTTAGATTGCGCCTCGGCTTCGGCTTTGGGAACAACGTCACACCCGCTCAAGGCGAGCAGGCACAAAGCAACGGCCAAATAATGAACTTTCACTGTTTATTTTTAATTTTAGAATTGACTTATTACAAAGCTTAATATTTATCATTATAGAGCGATCGCTCCACCTGTAATATCTGTCTCCCGTAGTAAGTCACCATTATCCAAATGGTCTCCCCAGAGCAATTTATATCTGCCTCTACATTCTGCTTGCGACTTAAACTTTAAGCTAATGGTTCAATTAATTGAAAAAAATTTATGTAAGGGCGATAATTAGCCCTTTTTAAGAGGCTTTAGCTATCAGACAAGGAATTTATTGCCTGACCTGGTGCCAGCGCAGGCGCTGGTTTGAGCAGATATCGTGTTGGGAATTTTGCATTCAGGCCAAAAGCCCAGCCCAATTCCTTGCTAGAAACATACAGAAAAGAAATTATGTAACTATAAATACTTTTATCCAGCCTTGATTAATTTTATAATTACAAAGAATATTAATAATATTCTTTGTAATTATTATTTAGTTTGTTACCTTTTTCAAATACGAATCCGTAGTGATTTTTAAGATAAATAAAAAACTAATTTTAATTTGTTATCTGCCTTTTTTATATTATTGCTTAAGCTAAGTAAGCTTAAAATTTCATATTTTTATTGTCAGTATGAAAGCCTATCATTAGGAGTATAAATAATTCTTATAACGTTTTAATTCATAGCCTTAATTGTTTCCAATCAGCTAATACTGTTAAATTTCCAGCTACCCTATAAACTTTTTTAGCCAGCAACCGATAAAACAGATGCAAAGTCATTGGCTGGGTTTGTTTGCAAAACTGAAAGCCCTAAGCCTTGACTAAACCTGGAGATACACCCTCGTGTTGCTTGAGAGACAGCTTAAAGATTGAGCGATCGCGGATAATTATAGCAAACGTAATAGCACACCCAAGTATCTACATAACCTACCAATCAATTCGAGAATTAGATATTTCAGCATTGGCAGATCTGGCAATAGGTCTGCAAATTTGGGGGTATTGGGTAAATATGCCTAATTAATACCTAATTTACCTATACAGCTAACAGTTTTCGTTTATTTTTGCTTCCTAGCTTAGCGGAGTCCCGCCGCTTTATCAAAAACTTACAACAAAATATATCTGTAGACATACCTCTCTAGAGGAGTAGCATATTTTTAACTAGCCAGAGTTTAACTTTAGACGTACATCTTTCTTTATCAAAACTTCACTTTGGGTATAAACCTTTATAAAATCTTTGCATTTTAATTTGGAGAGGTCTAAACCCAATAACAGCAAGTGGGCAAACCAATGTTAAAAAGTAAGCTTCCCGAAAAATCGCATATGAGAGTATTGCTTTTTGCTTATGCCTGTGAGCCTCATTGCGGTTCCGAAGCAGGAATAGGCTGGAACTGGGCATGGAATCTAGCGGAATTGGGTCACGAAGTTTGGGTATTGACTCGATTTGATGGCAAGAATGCAATTGAACGGGAACTGGCATCGAACCCGATGCCCAATCTACACATTATTTATGTTGATGTTCCTAATTGGATAAAGCGTTACGTTAGAGGCCGCTTCATTGAACTCTACGCATATTACGCACACTATTTGGGATGGCAGAAAGCAGCTTACGATATGGCATTGAGCCTAGATCGAAAATATGATTTGGATCTCGTCCATCATGTAAGTTGGAGTGGGTTAAACACTGGCTCTTGGCTTTCTAAGTTCAATAAACCATTTATTTTTGGGCCAATTGGCGGCGGCCAAATCGCTCCTTCAGGTTTCAAAAAATACTTCCTGAACAATTGGAAGCATGAATTTATACGCTCTTCTATGGTGAAGCTGATAACATTAAACCGCTTCGTGTGCAACACTGTTAGGCGGGCTGATTTAGTATTGGCAACAAACCGCGACACGTTGAATCTAACCAAGGAACTTGGGGCAAAGCGGGTAGAAATGTTTCTGGATGTTGGTATACCGGAAGACTATTTTCCCGAGCAACCTCCAATCCGGCCAAGTTCGGAAGAGTTGCGGCTGATTTGGGTTGGTGGTATATACCCAAGAAAGGGTTTACGTCTTGCCCTCGAAGCTCTTTCCCAAGTTAAGGATATAGTTCCTTTTAAAATGACCATTTTAGGTGGTGGTCAGTTAAGCGATTGCGTACCTGGCTGGATAGAAGAATTTGGGTTAGAAGATCGCGTTATATATCGCGGTAGAGTCTCCTGGATGGAAGTAAAGCAGGAATATCTAAACAGCGATGCTTTCCTGTTTACGAGTTTACGCGATTCTTTTGGTATGCAATTAATCGAGGCAATGGGCTTGGCGCTACCAATAATCACGCTAGATCATCATGGAGCAAAAGATTTTGTTCCCCAGAAAGCTGGAATTAAAGTTCCTGTGACAAGTCCTACTGAGGTAGTAAAGGGGCTGGCTCAAGCAATCCAATATATGTTTGAACATCCCCAAGAACGTTTACAAATGGGTCGAGTTGGCTATGAGTTCGCCAAGACGGAAAGCTGGAAACAGAAAGCGATAAGAATGTCTCAGTTGTATAAGAAAGTTGTAGTTGGGGAACAGGTGACTGCACGAGAACCAGGGAAAGTACCGCAACTCAGCAATACATTGGCAGCTGCCGATGCGGCTCAATAGGCTATCCACTTGTAGCTAATGAAGAATACTGTTTTAGCCTGTAAAATTCAGTATCTCTTGCTTGCATATGCTGTGTAAGCACTAATTACCTAAACCCTTAGATTGCAAAAATTCACGCGCTACGTCTTCTACCTTGCGAAACTCACCAACTACCTGAAAGTTTAAACGTTGCATTTCTTTTTCAGAAATTAATCCCCCCAGTTGCTCGAATACTTGGCGTAGCTGGGGGTATTTTTTCAATATTTCTTGACGAACTATAGGTGCAGCTTCGTAGGGGGGAAAATATTTTTTGTCATCTTTTAACACCACTAGATTGAGTTTTTCAATCAATCCATCCGTTGAATTTCCTGCCACCATATCGACTTTATTTTCAGCTAACGCCCGATACATTAGCCCTAAATTCATAGGTTGGGGTGGTTTTCCAAACTGGAAGCCATAAGCCTTGACTAAACCGGGAAAGCCATCTTCGCGTTCGATAAATTCATAGCCAACACCAGCTTGCCATTGCGGGGTATATTTTGCAGCTTGGGATAGAGTTTGTATATTGAGCGATCGCGCATCGCTACCGCGTATAATCATTGCAAAGGTATTTTCAAAACCTAATGGTTTTGTCACCTCAAGTTTGAACTTATCGGCATATTGTTGTTTAACTTGTCGATAAACTTCTTTAGCATCAGTAATTGGTTTTTCTTTCAAAATAGCAGTGAAAGAAGTACCAGTATATTCAACATAAGCGTCAACCTTACCAGCTACGATAGATTGGTGGCAAAGGGAACCCGCTAAACCGAGGCTGCGGTTTACTTTTAACTTAGTTGTCGCTTCGATGTGCTGCGATAGAAGTTCTCCAAGGATGAGTTGCTCGGTAAAGTTTTTCGAGCATATAATAATATCGCCGCTGCCAGCTTGTTGTGTAGTTTGGCAGGATGCGATCGCTACTGTCAATAGTAAACTAAAAAAGAATACGCCCAAAGCGCGAGAATGATGTTTTGCCCTAGCTATTTGATTTTTGTATATCTGCTCATATTTTAATAAAAACGAACCTACCCCCCGCAGAGAATGCAGAGAGAAAAAAATAGGAAAGGCAAAAAACAATAAGAAATTTTTCCCGGTATGATTTTTTATGTTTGGCTTATTCATTTGCGGTTTTTCCTAAGTCCAATTGGTGTGAGGGAATTTTCAAGCAAACCAATACCGAAATCTGCAAGTAAAGCCATCACCGCCGCAGGTACTGCACCAGCAAGAATTAGCTGATTGTTCACCGTCTCCACGCCCCTAAAAATTAGCACGCCCAATCCACCAGCGCCAATTTCAGCTGCAATTGTAGCAACGCCAATTCCAATAACTGCTGCTACACGCACCCCACCCAGAATAACTCCCAAGGCGAGAGGCATTTCAACTTGAAATAACAACTCATTATCTGTCATGCCCATACCGCGCCCAGCTTCGCGGATAGATGGTTCAACCCCAGAAATGCCAAGGTAGGTATTGCGAATAATCGGCAGCAAGGAATATAAAGTCAGGGCGATAATAGCTGGTGTATTGCCAATTCCTCCCAGAAAAGGTACAGAAATTAGAAAGCCCAATAGCGCCAAGCTGGGAATAGTTTGCACGATATTTGCAAAACCCAAAATACCCTTAGTTAGTCGCGGTTGGCGGGTAATTACAATGCCAAGAGGAATCCCTATAAGGGTGGCAATACCAATAGAAATCAACACCAGCAGCAAGTGTTCTAAACTGCGCCCTGCTATTTCCGGGGCATAGCGAAATAAGAAAAAATCATTCATGTAAAACTATGAATTAGGAATTTTGAAGGATGAATATTGAGCGAGATATGGTATAGCTTATTTACAATATCATAATTTTTATTAAGGAACCGCGAAGAAAGAAGAACGCGAAGAAAGAAAGGAGAAGAAAGAGGTAGTTTTGTAGCAGGAATAAAGTAAGCTTGTTAGTCGTGTAATTTATTTAAATTCATAATTTCTCGTCTGTAGGCATTGTAGGAAAGCACGCGCTTCTGGTTCTTGAGATTGCAAAAATTCATCGGGCGTCCCTAAAAAGATTAACTTTCCGTCATGCATTAAGCCAATTCTCGATGCTAAATTCAAGGCTTCTTGAATATCATGGGTAACAAAAATCACGGTTTTACCTAATTCTTCTTGCAAGCGGCGAAACTCGCGTTGAATGTCGAGGCGGGTGATGGGATCTAGTGCCCCAAAAGGTTCATCCATTAACATAATAGGAGGGTCGGC
Organism: Microcoleus sp. FACHB-831; assembly: GCF_014695585.1. Taxonomy (NCBI): domain Bacteria; kingdom Bacillati; phylum Cyanobacteriota; class Cyanophyceae; order Oscillatoriales; family Microcoleaceae; genus Microcoleus; species Microcoleus sp. FACHB-831. The sequence continues at coordinate 92,492 of NZ_JACJON010000025.1, forward strand.
TGCTAGTGCGCGGGCAACACCAACTCGCTGCCGTTGTCCGCCAGAAAGTTCGTGCGGATATCTCTGTGCAAATTGCTCTGGATTTAAGCCTACTAGCTGTAGAAGTTCATAAACGCGGGTTTTAATCTGCAAAGGTTTCCAACCTTCTAGTGCTGGCACTATTCCCACATTGCGTTCAATAGTGAAATGGGGAAACAAGCCAATTTCTTGAATAACATAACCAATCCGCCGCCGCAATTCGATGGGGTTCCATTGAATAGTTGATTTTCCTGCAACTTTTACCTCCCCACCAGTTGGTGTTAGCAGGCGATTTATTAATTTCATTGTTGTTGTCTTGCCGCTACCGCTACGCCCTAGCAATATCAGCGCTTCTCCCTGTCGAACTGTGAAATTTAAACCTGAAACTAAGGGGCGATTGTTTGGATTATATCTAAGTTCAACGTTACTAAATTCGACAGCAATTTGATTATCCTGCGGCATAATTTACTCTTCTCTTCCTTCTCTTCTCTGCTTCCTATTGGCGGGGCGGGTTCGTTCTTCTCTCTCCTTTCCTATCGGCGGGGCGGTTCATTTCTACCTTAAACTTAACGAGATATTGGGTATTAGACAAAAATATGTTACCGACAGACTTGTTAATTCACCGACAAACTGGAGAAGCGATCGCACCTAAACGACTAGATATAGATGATAAGATGCGTGCGATCGCCACTCAACTCATCACCTGTTTCCAAGAATGCCTCGGCAATACCCAAGGCGAACTAGACCGCCAACTCTTAGAATTAGAAGGCGACAGTCCCGATTATCGCCTCAAACGGGGACTCGCCCACATCCTCAAAGGCTTATCTACGTTTGAAATCGTCAGTCCCCTAGAACCGCCAGATTTGCGAAAACGAGTTTTTGCTTTATCTGCTGAGTCTGTTCCCAGTACCCGTGCATCTATTGCAACTCTCGATAAGTTAGCAATGCAACTAACTGAGGAACTAAATCGCGAAGTTTTGCCAGTAGAAATTCGCACTGGGCTATATGCAGATTTAGCCGAGAATCGCATACTGACGCAATTTGATATACCGACGCCGGAAGAGTTATTGCATAGATACAACTTGGCGCAAGTACAAGGCGTTTTTTACCGCGCCAGCAGCATCACTCTTAACGCACATCGCAACGTGCCGGGGGAGTACAAACTTTTATTTCGCTATCTCAAACTGTTTCAGTTGATGGCGTATATCGAAGGCGACGCAGATCACGGGTTCACTATTACTGTAGATGGCCCGACGAGTTTGTTTAAGGCTAGCACGCGATATGGATTGGCGATCGCCAAACTCCTCCCAGCTTTATTGCACGTCACTAAATGGAGTCTCAGTGCAACCTTACATTGGAAAGACGAGTACGCGAAAACCTATAAAAACGGACGCTTCACCCTCAACTCAGAGTGCGGCTTGGTGTCTCACTACCCACCAGGTAAACCTTACGACAGCATGCTAGAGGCGTCTTTTGCCGATAGGTGGGATTCGCTGAAAAGCGAGTGGGTGTTAGAACGCGAAGTTGACCTTATCCCAATTCCAGGCAGCGTGATGATTCCCGACTTTCGCCTGGTACATCCCGATGGTCGCAACTTCCTGTTAGAGATTGTAGGCTACTGGCGACCGGAATACTTGCAAAAGAAGTTTTCCCAGGTGCGACGCGCCGAATGCGACAACCTAATTTTAGCGATTTCCGAGCGCCTAAATCTGGAAAAGGCAGGCGTGAAGGTGAAGGATATACCAGGGCGGCTTATCTGGTTTAAGGATAAACTTTCGCCCAAAGCCGTCCTAGAGGCGCTAGAGCAGCCTTGACAATCGCAGAGTGGTTCAGTATAGTGTACTAGAACAAATGTACTATCCGCTTCAGACGTTCCCTTTCCTACTCTATTTGCAATATTGACAAATTTAGAAATCCGTTTTCTTAAGAGTTAACGGATTTCTGACAGCGTAGCTTTGCCCATTTAAGGAGAATAAGCATGAATAAACTTGCGCCCAAAGACAGTAAAGAGCAGATTATTGCAACGTTTCAGCAACTACTTGCTCAAAAGAAGAAAATAGAGTCTAAGATAGCAACAAAAGAAGAGGAAGCAGAGAAGGCGAAGAATAAGCAAATTCTCGAAACAGCCTCTACATATACTATCGATAGTATTGTTAAAGGTCTGGCTGACTTGCAATTGGAAGTTGGCGGTATTGTAGGCGGATTATCTGAAAAATTAACAGCAGAAGCTAACAAGTTAGACGAACTTAAGCGCGGCATAGAGATTGAAAAGGATCATTTGCAAGAGCTTAAGGAAATCAGGATAGTAGCCGATGCTCTATATATCTTAAATCAAGAACACCAGGAAAATTTAAAGTTTGTTGAGCAAGAAGCAGCCAATCAACGCGAAGCCGTTGATAAAGATATGGCTGATAAGCGCAAACTTTGGCAACGAGAGCAGGCGGAGTATGAAATTGCCATCCGCGAACAAACGGAAGTAACAACAAGAGAACGCCAACAGGAACAAGACGAGCATCGATATAAGTTAGAACGTACTCGCAAAATAGAAGCGGATGAGTACGAAGAGAAGAAGCGGAAATTAGAACGCGAACTGCAAGAAGCCAATCAAGAAAAGGGCAAACAATGGGCAGAACGCGAGAAGATTCTTACAGAGAATCAAGCAAAGTTTGAAGAGAATCAAAAGAAAGTGGAAGCGTTCCCTGCGGAGTTGGAAACAGAAGTTAAGAAAGCCAGGGAAGAGGCAATTAAGGAAGCGACTAATGAAGCTAAGGTGAAGGCTGATTTAGCCGAGAAAGAGTGGGAAGGTACTAAACAGGGTTATGAAATGAGAATTCTATCCCTGGAGGCAACAATTCAGCGACAAGTTGAACAAATTACAGACTTGTCTACACAGTTGCAAGCTGCGATGAAGCAAGCACAATCTTTGGCAATGAGAGCTTTTGAAAGTTCTAATGGAACTTCTCCGGCAAAATCAAATAATTAGAAACGTAGGGTGGGCAATGCCCACCTGACTAGCCTGGGTTACGAAAACGAGAAACTAGAAGTTTATTAGGAGGTTAGTAATGGTAAAAAAACCAGGTGAAAGAGCTACAAAGGCTCAAATATTTGAAGCTTTCGATGAATTAATGGAAGAGAAGAAAGCTGTAGAGACGCAGCTTAAGCAAATACAGAAAGAAGCACAAGCAAAGCCATCTGTCGCAGTTAAAGAAAAGCAACCAGTAGTAGAGGCAACTAAGGTGATGAGCCAGACTCAAATTATTGAGAATAAAATGAATTATACGCTGGAAAGCCTGGCGAAGCTGCAAGCTGGCTTTGGCAGTACTGTCAGCGAGTTATCGGAAAAACTGACATCGGAAGCATCTAAATTACAAGAACTCAGGGGGTTTGTAGCTACTGAAATCCAAGCCTTAAAAGAACTGCACGATTTAGAAGTTGCAGAAGGGATGGTTGATACGCTGATAGAAACTTATGAAACAAGTTCTAAGGCGTTTAAGGAAGAGTTTACCGACAGAAAGGAAACTTTAGAACAACAAACGCAAGATCGCCGCAAGGCTTGGGAGAAGGAGCAGGAAGAACACAAGCGCACGATAAAAGAGCGCAATGATACGCAGGCAAAAACTCGCCAGCGCGATGTTGATGAGTATAAGTATGAGTTGCAACTGACACGCAAATTAGATGCAGATGAATATAGTCAAACGCAAAACGCTTTATATAAGGAACTGGAAGAGTTAAGACAAGCACAAGAGAAAGAATGGACTGAACGAGAGAAAGCGATCGCAGAACGCGAGAAGCAACACGAGGAAGCTAAGACTAAGGTAGAAGCCTTTCCTCAAGAGAAGGAAGCTGCTATTAAGAAAGCGAAGGACGAAGGCAAGGGAATTGGCAATTATAATGCCAAGATTAAGTCGGATATGTTTGCCAAGGAAGTGGAAGGACAAAAGCGGTTGTACGAACAGCGCTTGCAGTCGTTAGAAAATACGATTCAAACTCAGGAATCGCGACTTCAAAATTTAGCGAAGCAATTGGATGCGGCGCAGAAGCAGGTGCAAGATTTGGCGGTGAAGGCGATAGAAGGCGCGGCGAATATGAGTTCGTTGCAGACTTTCAAGGATTTGGCTATGGAGCAAGCAAAGTCTCAAAGTAAGACGAAGTAATTTTGGTGAATTGCCCCTGGTTGGAATAAGGGAGATATTAGAAAAAAGCCTGCGATCGCAGGCTTTTTTTTGGGCATTTTTCCGATTAAAAGCGCGATCGCATTCTGTATTTGCTGGCGGAGTTAGGGGCAATTCATCAACTGCCCCTACAGGTTTATTCAGGGCGATCGCTCGGATGATCTTCCAGAAATTCCCAAGCGAAGATAAGCGCACCAATCAGGAAGCCCAAGTTAGAATTAATCCGTCCCACCAAGATGGGAATAGCAAATTTGATGGTTAGGTTTCTTTGTCTCTTAACTCTTTTGGCGTTGCTAGGAGTTGTCATTGATTTAGCCTCTATTGATGTAGTTTTTAGGACTAAACTCATCAAACTCGGCTGATATATGCGTTTGAGGCTAAATACTATATGCGTTTATATGACTTGTAACTAAGTTGTGGCTAACATTCTAAAAAAGTCGATATATTTGAAAAACCTTCCAATGAGTGGGCTATGTCGCGATCGCTCAAAGTTGCCCCAGAGTTTATTTCCCAAGTTAAGCTAGCGCTTCAGCGTAATCGCTTTCCCAGCCAAAAAGCTCTGGCTGAGGAGTTAGGCTTTGCTTATGCTACTGTCAGCAAGTTCTTTAATGGCAAAGGTATTGATTATCGGAACTTTGTCGAAATTACTCAGAAATTGGGGTTAGACTGGCGAGCGATCGCTCATGTAGAAGAAGATCCACCCACGCCGCCACAACTTAGCCCGCCCCCTGAAACGCCCCAAGATGCTGAACCCCTTCTTGTAGGAACTTCAATCGCGTCTCCCCCCACCGCATCGCCAGCACCGACACGTTACGAGAATTTGGGGCGCAAAGGCGTTAAGCGAGAGGAATTTATTGGTCGTGACGAAAAACTGAAAGAACTGCATAAGTTGTTGCAGCAAAATGCCCAGGTAGCGATCGCAGCCGCCGTTACTGGTATGGGGGGAGTCGGCAAAACTGAACTGGCAATTCAGTATGCACGCGAGAAATTATCCACCTATCAGGGCGGTGTTTGCTGGTTGCCAGCGGGGGATTTTGCACTCAAGCTGGTGGAATTTGCCCGTCCGCGTTTCTTCCCGAATATCAAATTTGAGGGATTCTCACTCTCTGAACAAGTGGCGTATTGCTGGCAGCACTGGGCTGAAGGTGATGTTTTGCTAGTGCTGGATGATGTTACGGAATACAAGCAGCAGGTGCAGCCTTACTTGCCGGAATCGCCCCGGTTTAAAGTGCTGATTACGACGCGGGAACGGTTGGGTAAGCCAATTGTACTTCTAGACTTGGATGTGCTTGCACCAGCCGATGCGCTGAAATTATTAAAATCCCTGTTGGGTAATGAACGGGTTGAACGAGAATTAGATATTGCCGCTGAACTCTGTGAGTGGCTGGGCTATTTACCTTTGGGGTTGGAGTTGGTGGGGCGATATCTAGAGGAGGAGCCGTTATCTTTAGCACAAATGCTAGAACGGTTGAAACAGAAACGGCTCAGACACCCAGCCCTAAACGAAGCCGACACGATGATGACTGCTCAACTCGGTGTGGCAGATGCTTTTGAGTTGAGTTGGGAACGCTTGGATGAAAATGCCCAACAGGTAGGATGTCTGCTCTCGTTGTTTGCCTTAGCTTCCATTCCTTGGGAACTGGTTGAAGGGGTATACCACTCTTTGCGGGGTGATGCGTTCCAATGTGAAGACCTGGAAAAACCTAGAAGGGATTTAATTAAACTGCACTTGCTTAAAATTGATAAAGAAAACTACAGCCTGCATCAGTTAATTAGGGAATTTTTTAAGGAGAAGTTGGAAAAGTTAGAGCAGGCGGATGAAATGAAACAAGCTTTTGTAACGACAATGGCAGCAGTGGCAAAGCAACTTCCTTATCAAGCTAATCGTGATTTAATTGTTGCTTTCAATCACAACGTCCCGCATCTGATAGAAGTGGCTAAACATCTAACTGCGTATCTTAGCGATGACGATTTACCCTCACCTTTTACAGCCTTGGCCAGGTTCTATAGAGATCAAGGATTCTATGATTTAGCAGCACCTTGGCTTGAGGAGCGCCTAGCTGTCACTAAAGACCGCTTCGGCTGCGAGCATCCTTTTGTGGCAGGTTTCGTCAACAATCTAGCTATGCTTTACCAGATTCAATACCGTTACAGCGAGGCGGAAACGTTGTTTGTACAAGCCTTGGAACTAAACAAACGCCTGCTAGGTTATGAGCATAGAGAAGTAGCAAATTGCCTAAATAACCTGGCCGCTCTCTACAAATTGCAAGATCGTTATGAGGAAGCAGAACCGTTGTTTATACAAGCTTTGGAGCTGAATAAACGTCTGCTAGGTGACGAACATCTAGAAGTGGCAAAAAGCCTCAACAATTTGGGAGTATGGTACGATTCTCAAGCTCGCTACATTGAAGCGGAACCATTGTTGGTGCAAGCTTTGGAACTTTTTAAACGTCTGCTAGGTGACGAGCATCGTAATGTAGCAACTTGCCTAAACAATCTAGCTTTCCTATACCAACATAGAGATCGCTACGACGAAGCGGAATCATTCTATTTACAAGCCTTGGAACTTTTTAAACGCCTGCTGGGAGAGGAGCATCCCGATGCAGCAATGAGCCTTAATAATTTGGCAAGGCTATACCAATCTCAAGGAAGGTACAGCAAAGCGCAACCATTGTATGTGCAGGCTTTGACCATTCGCGATCGCCGTTTAGGGTCGGCTCATCCCGATACAATTAATGTTCGGGAAAATTTTGCAAATTTCTTGAGGCAGGCGATTCCGGAAAGCGGTGCTAATTTAGAGCTGTTGCGGGATAATCCTGTGGTTTGTGAAATTTTAGAGGAAGTTTTAGCAGAGGTTAAGTGATCGCAGAATGCAACCAATGATTGAAGCCGATTTGAGGCGGGCGATCGCTTTATTGAATGCGATCGCTTCAAACAATTTAAAATAAAAAAGTTCCTTACAAATCCCAATTATGAATATAAAAGTCGTATTAGAACCCAGTGATGAAGGTGGATATACAGTCTATGTTCCCTCTCTTCCGGGATGTATCAGCGAAGGCGAAAGTATTGACGAAGCATTAGCAAACATCCAAGAAGCTATAGAGATTTACCTTGAGCCAGTAGAAGATGATTTGATTATTGAAGAAGGTGCATTAATTAGGGAATTGGCATTGTGACCATAGTTCCCAGTTTGCCTTATACTCAGGTTATCGCTGCTTTACAAAGGGATGGATGGACGGTTGTCCGCCAGCGCGGTAGCCACATCAGATTGCAAAAGCACATGGTAGATGAAGTATTGAAACTGACGGTTCCTGCTCATCGACCAGTTAAGCGTTCAACTCTAGCTAAGATTTTAAAACAGGCTCGTTTAGATTTAGAGCAATTTTTAGAGTTGCTGTAATTAGAAATGACTGGGTTTGGATGCGATCGCACATCACCAATTCCAAAAGCGATCGCACATCAATTCCCAGCATAGAGTAGACTGTACAACTGTCTACCTTGATACTAAATCGCCAACTATGACTAGAACGTTGTACTATGCACAGCGATCGCCCTATGCGCGGAAGGTGCGGATCTTGCTAGCTGAGAAGAATTTGCCTTGCGAACTCAAAGAAACCGACTTTGCTAACAAATCCCCGGACTTCCTCGACATTTCTCCTATTGGCAAAGTCCCCGTGCTAGTTGATGAAGATGGCACTACGATTTGGGATTCTACACTGATTATTGAGTATCTGGACGAAACTTATCCGCAACCTAGTTTTTATCCTAGCGATCGCAAACAACGGCTTGAGTGTCGGAAATGGGAAGATTTAGCAGATACTTTGGCTGATAATATTGTCGCTTTGTGGTTGCAAAATCGCAAAGGTGATAAAGCTGATGCTAGCGATAAAGCTAAATATCAAGCAGCAATCGATCGCCTTTTACCAATTCTGGATAAACAACTATCCGCCTCTCCCTATCTGTTGGGAGAAAACTGGACAGCGGCAGATGTTGCAGCAGTGTCTACCCTCGGTTATTACAGTCTGCGCTTTGGTAGCGATTGGCAACAAAAATACCTCAGACTAGGACAATTGTTTAATAACCTCCACGAACGCGAATCAGTTAAATCAAGTATTCCTCAAGGTTGATATTTCTTCTCGTTCAAAGGGGCGATCGCGCTTTATATGGAGAGTGCGATCGCTAATTTCGTTGGTATTCATATCTACTTGTGATATGTTTTTTAACTTATAGCAATCGCTAAACATTTGAAGGTGCGTTGGGAACTTTTTAAACTACAGTTCGTCGCACAATCAACCCTTTAATTAGCCCAAATGGGCGATGATGATTGGGATACAATCTTTGTAAAGTGTCAATAGCAACTTGGAAAAGGTTCTAATTATGCGTCGATTACTCGGTACTCTATCTTTATTAGCACTTCTGCAAGCGTTTCCAGCAGTAGTTTACGCTCAAAATCAACCCGCTACACAACAACCAAATGACCCGATATCGCAGGTTGTTGCTGCTAAATTGATGACGCCTTATCCTGATGGAAAATTTCGGCCAGAACAGGTCATCAGTCGTGCGGACTTAGCCTCTATTTTGGTGAAAACTTTTCAGCTTGATAAACGAGTAGCTGCCCAACAAAGAATTTTAGTTCAAGTTCCAGATGTACCTACAACTCACTGGGCTTATAACGATATTCAGACAGTCCTCAAAACTGGAATTATGAAGGGCTATCGCGGCAATCTCTTCTTTCCGAATCAGAAAATAAATCGCGCCGAAGCTTTTTCTATCATTGCTCAAGCTTATGGTGTATTTCAGTTCCCCGATCAAACAGTGCAACAAATTCTTGCTAGATATCCCGATTCAGCACAACTGCCTGGTTGGGCTAAAAAATCTATGGCAACTGCACTCTATGAGGGATTTGTAAACACCGATCAAAACGGCAATCTTGCCCCAAACAATCCCATGACAAGAGGGGATATGGCTTACGCTTTGAGCCAATATTTGGCACGACAACAGACACCAGCGACGAATTTAGATCAAGATTACACTCCCCCAGTTAGTGTGCAAGCGCAATAACTTCTTAAAAACCCGTTTTGTTAGAGAAAACGGGTTTTTCTGCTTATAACCGCGATCGCTTGTTACACTCAATAAGTTCATGCGATCGCCAGCTTATGTCCGCAAACAACAACGATATGCAACGTGACTTCCAAAGTCGCGACGAACTAATTGCCTACCTGCGCGAACAGTTCCCAGAAGCCGCAGAACGCGAGCCACATATCAGCGATACACTGGGGGGACGCAAAGCTGCTGAAGCCGCGCTCAACAAGGTAGATCCACCCAACTACGCCAAAACCCGCAATTTCCTCACTGGCGCAGTCACGCGGCTATCACCCTATCTGCGCTACGGCGTACTGAGTTTGGCAGAAGTGCGCGACGCCGTGCTAGACAAGGTGGAGAACCGAGACGACGCTGAAAAGCTGATCAACGAACTCGGCTGGCGCGACTACTGGCAGCGGCTTTATGAAAAGCTAGGCGACGATATTTGGAAAGACCAAGAGCCATACAAGACGGGCTACACACTTAAAGATTATGCCCCAGAGCTACTTGAAGATGTTGATAAAGGTACTACTGGGATGGTGTGTATCGACAGCTTTAGCCGCGATATGCGCGAGACGGGCTACCTGCATAATCACGGGCGTATGTGGATGGCAGCTTACCTCGTCCACTGGCGGCGGATTCGTTGGCAAGCGGGAGCAAAATGGTTTCTGGAGCATTTGCTAGATGGCGATCCTGCCAGCAACAATTTATCATGGCAGTGGGTTGCCAGCACGTTTAGCCACAAGCCGTATTTCTTCAACCGCGAGAATTTAGAACGCTACACAAATGGCGTTTATTGTAGCAAATGTCCCCTTTACGGTCATTGTGATTTTGAGGGCAGTTATGAGGAAATTGAGAAGCGATTATTTCCCAAAGCTGAGTCAATAAATCGCGATCGCGGTAGCCAAAGTTTCCAACGTCCAAAAAAGCGGCGGTAGTTTTAAAGCGTGTTTGTAAAGTACCCGGCGATTAGAAATCGCGGCTATAAAAACAAAGTCCGCCTACGCGGACTCAAGAAATTAAAACCCGCGCAGGCGGGTTTCGTCTGTGTAGCCGCGAATTCCATTCGCCAGGTTAATTAATAAGAGCCACTAGGTTAAATTGATGAAAAAGCCAATTATTTGGGTGCATGGAGATTGTTTGAGTCCCGATAATCCTGCATTAAAATCGCACCCCGATGCGCCTTCAATATGGGTTTGGGATGAAGCGCTGTTGCAAGAATGGCAGATTAGTCTTAAGCGCATAACTTTTATCTATGAGTGTTTGTTAGAATTGCCAGTAACAATCCGGCGCGGTAATGTTGCGGCTGAAGTTGTAGCATTTGCTAAAGAGCATAATGCTGATGGTGTTGTGACGGCAGAAAGTCCGACTCCGAGGTTTGATGATATATGCGATGAGATAGAGCGATCGCTTCCTATAGAAGTGTTAGAAATTGAGCAATTTGTGAAGTATGACGGTTATATTGATTTGAAGCGGTTTTCACGCTACTGGCGCGTTGCAGAACGATATGTATTTGATTAAGACTGGGAGACTAATGTGAATAATAGAAGTATTGGAAGTTGCGTAGCGATCGCTCTTGTTTTCTCCTCAAACACTGCGGCTTATTCCTCGGAGCAACCATCGAAAACCCAGACAGCAATTCCGCCAATGCAGCAGCAAGTTGGAGAGGTAGTATCGCATTTAGTAGGAATGATGAGTACCTACGCACAAGCGCGAGCTAACCCTAAAGCGCCTGATGTTACAATGAGAACTTGCAAGATCGCGGTAGAGAATACTGAGGCGTTGAAAAATAATTCCCAAGCAGTTTTTCTCTATCAAGAACAAGCCATGTCTAACAATCTTGCTAAACCCTATCGGCAAAGATTTTTGCGGATTGCTCCCACAGCCGATAACCAAAGTATAGAATCCCAATCATTTAAACCTCCAACTCCAGAAGCTTGGATTGGGTTGTGCAGCCAGCCAGAAGCTAAGCGTGTTGTCAAATTAAATAACATTGGATCGGCAAAATGCAGCGTATTCTTAAAGCGCGAAGGTGAAAATTACATTGGCGAGACTCCAGCCGAGGGTTGTCCGAGTGACTACAAAGGCGCTGTTAAAGTAACAAATAAAATTGTCTTGCATAAAACAGGCATGGACACTTTAGATCGTGCTTTTGATGCTGCTGGAAATCAAGTTTGGGGTTCAAAAGGCGAGCCTTATCAGTTTCGCTGGATTAACTTTGACTTCAGTTGGTGAAATAATTTTATTTCACTAATTGTCGTAAGGCCTTAACAACTTCCGCGAAATTATCTAATGAAATTGGCTGGCGATGTTCTACGCATATCACTTATGGCAGTTGTGGAAGACATTCCAGCCATGTTTCTACTGGCATTGAAATAGGTGGAGGTGCTGACAGCAATCCTTTAAGTTGTAGTTCTTCAATCGGGCGATTCCAACTACGAAAGAACGAGTCTAATTCAATACCAGAATCAAGTAGATGCCCTGTATCGAGCATAATAGAAAAAACACTAGGATCGTCTAGGATTTCAACCATACGAGCAATATCATCTGGATGAGTAAGTGCGCCTGCTCTTTTGGGACTCAAAGGCTCTATCATAATGCGAACGCCTAATGCTTTTGCGGCGATCGCTAGGGAGGCGAAAAACTCCAAACAACGCTCAAACGGACTATCTACTAAATCGTAACCAAATCCGCATACAGTGACGATGCGAGGTACGTTTAAAATGGCTGCAATTTCAAGAGTTTCTTTAACGTGACGAAAAGCTTCTTCTCGGCGATCGCGATCGCGGTGTATCGGGTGAAACTCATGCATTGCGTAAGCTTGCAATGCACTAATCCTACAGTGTCGATATAATTCAACTTCAAAGTTACCCTTGTTAGCTACTTCTAAAGCAAGGTTTTCCCTATTAGCTAACTCAAGCCTCTCTGACAAAGATGTGCCTGGAATTGAACTTTCGTTATATGCAAGTATAGGATATATAGTCACGGAGAAAGTAAAAACTATGGATAAACAACAAGGAAGCTTACCAGAGTGGACGCATATCAGCTATGAAAAAATACCCGAAAACGACAATAGCTGGAATCTCACCCCCTCAGATTATCGCGCTTTCAAGAAAACTGACTGGGTGGTGACAGAAAAAATTCATGGAGCAAATTTTTGTATAACAACAGATGGCTCAGACGTTCGTTTTTCTAAAAGAAAAGAGTTCTTGCAGCCAGACGAAGACTTTTTTGGATATCACTCCATTCAACCTAAATTAGCTAATCAAGTCAAAGAAATATTTACCCTTATCCAGGCTGAACGTCCTCGCACGTTCAAAGTTTCTGTATATGGTGAATTGTTTGGTGGAGAATATCCTCATCCTGATGTAGCTGCTGTTCCTAACGTCCAGGCTATCCAAACAGGCGTTTATTATTCACCTACAATCGAATTCTGTGCTTTTGATATTGCTTTTGAAGAAAATGGCAATCCTATCAAACGAGATTATATAGATTATGACAAAGCGCTAAAGCTATTTCAGCAAGTAGGTATGCTGCGTGCAGAACCATTATTTATCGGTAAATATGAACAAGCGATCGCGCAACCTATAGACTTTGATTCTACTATCCCCGCTTTGTTAGGATTACCGCAATTGCCATCTAGCAATAAAGCTGAAGGCGTTGTCATTAAACCTGTTAAATCCATCTACCTAGATACTCCAAAGGGAAGGATCAGACCGATTCTAAAGAGAAAAATAGCAGAGTTTGCCGAAGATAACCGATTTCATCAAGCTACAAAATGGGATAACCAAAAAGCTTATAGTAATGAAGACTGGTTAACTCAAGCAATGCTGGCGCTTGTCACAGAAAATAGGTTGCTCAATGTCATCTCGAAAATAGGCCGAGTTTCTGCTAAAGACCAAAAAATGAGACAGTACCTTACAGAGTTATTGGTGAATGATGTATTAGAAACATTCAATGAAGCTTATCAAAGCATTTTCAGCGCCTTACCAAGTGCAAGTCAACAAACTATGCTCCAACAACTAAAACAGGAGTCGCAAAATTTAGTTGACAATTACTTTAAGAAATAAATAGCCCGCGTATATGCTTAGCCCAGGATTCTACCATTACCCACATATCCCTCAAACGATGACAAATATGACTTTTATGTGGAGGGGGTTTGGGGGACGCACCCGTCCCCCAACGGGGGTTTGGGGGAGACCCCCAAATCCTGGTTTTTCTGGGTAAATGTAGGTAAAAACAAGGCTTCTAAAGTGCGGGGCAAAATCACAACGCGATCGCTACCCTGGAATTAGAGTTCCCTAATTCTTGCCATGAAACCCCTGCAATTCTTACTGTTGCTTCTCCTAATTACCACAACAGCAGCGTGTGACTCAACTCGCGCCTCAAGCGAAAATCAACCCGCCGACGCAGCAACTCAACCCAAACAACAGACTAAAAATGTAATAAAAACTCAGCCACTCACACCCCAACCCATCCGCATCAGCCTTAACAACCTACCCAAACCCTACGCCAGCGATAGCGCCTCCAAATCTCCTGACGTAGTATCCATTCCGCAAAACCCCACACTGCGAGTCCCCGCTGGCTTCACTGTCACCGTCTTTGCTGAAAATCTCAACAAACCCCGCTGGCTGGCTCTCACACCAGCGGGAGACGTGCTAGTTACCGAAACGCCCCAAAACCGCATCACGTTGCTCCGAGACACTAACGGCGATGGCGTCGCTGATGTCCGCAAAGCTTTCGCAACTTCCCAAAACGGGGTAAATATCCCCTTTGGCATGGCTTTTGCAGACGGCGCCTTCTTCGTTGCCAACACTGGCGAAGTCCTGCGTTTTCCCTACACCAAAGGCCAACAGCAAATAACTGGAAGTGGCAAAAAAATCGCTACCCTAACCCCCGGCGGCTACAACCAGCACTGGACGCGCAACGTCGTAGCCTCACCAGATGGGAAAAAGCTCTACGTCTCCATTGGCTCGCGCTCCAACGTCGATGAAGAACCGCTACCACGCGCCTCAGTCCAGGTAATGAATCCAGACGGTTCCAATCAGCAGACCTTTGCATACGGCTTGCGTAACCCAGTTGGACTCGACTTTCACCCCACAACGGGAGAACTGTACGCAACAGTCAACGAACGGGATGGAATCGGCGACGATTTAGTGCCAGATTATTTTACTCGCATCAAGCAGGGAGAATTTTACGGCTGGCCTTATGCATACTTGGCACCAAATCTCATCGAACCGCGTCAAACGAGCAATGGAAAGAGCAAACGTCCCGACTTGGTAGCGAAGACAAAGACGCCTGATGTCCTCTTCCAAGCGCACTCAGCGGCTCTGGGATTGCAGTTCTACGACGGCAAGACATTTCCAGAAAAATATCGCAACGGTGCATTTGCAGCCTTTCGCGGCTCTTGGAACCGCAACCAAGGTACGGGTTACAAAGTAGTTTTTGTTCCCTTCACTAACGGGCGTCCCCAAGGGTATTATGAAGACTTCCTCACTGGTTTTTTGCTCAACCCAGCGGGTCCAACGACTTGGGGGCGTCCGGTGGGTTTACTCGTCCTTCCTGACGGGAGTTTGCTGGTGACAGAAGAAGCCAATAACCGAATTTACCGCATTCAATATCGTGGTTAAAAAATTCGTGGATATTAGAAGGTTAAGGAAAATTAGAACCGAGGCTCTGCCTCGATATTCTCGTTCCCAGGCTCCAGCCTGGGAACGAGTAGCCTGGAGGCTCTGCCTTCCTAGCGCCGAGAGTATCTTTCTTTGCCTCGTTCCGTGTGTGGCGATCGCAATGGGTTTTACTTCTTCAGCAACAGCGGCGAATCCCAAAGACGTTGAAAAGTTGCTGACAACAAAAGCCTGTCCCAAGTGCGACTTGAAGGATGCTCAACTGGCTGGTTCTCAACTTGAGGGTGCAAACCTCGAAGGTGCAAACCTTGAAGGTGCCGACCTCACCAGTGCTAACCTCACCCGCGCCAACCTTACAAGTGCCAACCTGACTGGCGTCAAGTTACTTGTTGCCAACTTGGAAAAAGCCACCTTGAAAGAGGCAAAATTGTTTGCAATACAGCGCCGTATTGACAACAAAAAGACTGAAAGCGTGCCCGCAGATTTGCGGGATGCCAACCTCAAAGGTGCCGATTTATTTGGCGCTAACTTAAATAGCGCTTTAATTAGCGGTGCCAATTTGAGAGAGGCGCAACTGCGTTATGCTCAGCTCACTTATGCAGATTTGGCAAAGGCTAAACTGACTAATGCTAACCTTAGTGGTGCTAATCTAACAGGGGCAATCCTGATAGAAGCTGAACTTAAGATAGCGAACTTGAACGGCGCAAACCTTAGTTCGGCAAGGCTCAATAGTGCCACGTTGGATAATGCCAAGCTAGTTAGTGCCAACTTGACCAGTGCAGATTTGAGTAAGGCTTATGTAGGCGCTGCTGATTTGAATGGTGCGATTCTAATCGGGGCAAAGCTTGTGGGGACAACACTGGCAGATACTAACCTGCAAAGTGCTGACTTAAGCGGTGCTGACCTGACTGACGCTATTTTAAAAGGGGCAGGTTTCAATCGTGCCAATCTCAGCGGTGCAAACCTGACGAGGGCTGACCTAACGAATGCCAAACTGTCGCTTGTCAACCTGAAGGGCGCTGACCTAACGGGTGCTAATCTGAATTTTGCTTACCTGCACACGGCCAATTTAGAGACGGCCAACCTCAGCGGTGTGGATTTGCGCGAGGCTCAGATGCGGGAAGCTAATTTAACGGGTACTACCTTGATAGGTGCTAACCTTTCAGGTGCTAATCTTATTAGTGCCAAATTGACTGGTGCTAACTTGACTTACACTAACTTCAGCACGGCTGACTTGAGGCTGGCTAATTTTGGTGGGGCTAACCTGAGTTATGCCAATTTGAATCAGGCAAATTTGGGTGAGGCAAATTTTGCTGATGCCAAACTTACTGGTGCCAACTTGAAGGAGGCCAAGCTGACTGGTGCAATTGGTCTGAATAGATAATCTATTCGCATCCCTACAAATCTTCTGGCAAGGGGGCTGATAAAAATTATTCCGAGTTCAAAGAACCCGGTTTATCAGCAAAACCTCTTTTTTGAACTGAGTACCCACGCCAAGAGCCTGGTTTTTGTAAGTTGGGTTGCGTAATTCGTGAGAGTGATAGACCTGCCAAATGTGATACTATCCCTCTGACCTTGTTGTTATCAGCCGTCTTCATCTGCCCACCACTGGATTTTCTTCAATGCAACTGCGAAATTCCCTGCGCCGGACAAAGATTGTAGCTACGATTGGCCCCGCTACCAGTAGCCCAGAAGTTCTCCGTGAATTGATTGAAGCGGGTGCGACAACTCTGCGCCTCAATTTTTCTCACGGAACCCATGATGACCATCAGCGTAGTATTCGCCTAATTCGGCAAACAGCTTTTGAACTGAATCAGCCAGTGGGCATTTTGCAAGATTTGCAAGGCCCAAAAATTCGGCTGGGAAAGTTTGAGAATGGTTCTATAGTGGTGAATAAGGGCGATCGCTTCACTTTAACCAGCCACCAAGTCCCCGGCTGTCAAGAAATTAGTTCTGTCACTTACGATCCTCTGGCTGATGAAGTCCCTCCTGGAGCCACTATTCTCCTCGACGATGGCAAAGTGGAAATGATTGTCGAGGAAGTTGACCGAGTTTCAAGAGAATTGCGCTGTCGCGTTGTTGTGGGCGGGCCACTTTCTAATAACAAAGGCGTTAATTTCCCCGGCGTCTACCTCTCCATCAAGGCGCTAACTGACAAAGACCGCAAAGACTTGATGTTTGGTCTTGACCAAGGCGTTGACTGGGTGGCTCTTAGTTTCGTTCGCAACCCCCAGGATATGCTGGAAATTAAAGAGCTAATTGCTAATGCTGGCAAGCAAGTCCCGGTAATTGCCAAGATTGAAAAGCACGAAGCCATCGAACAAATGGAGGCAATCCTCAGCCTGTGCGATGGTGTCATGGTGGCGCGTGGTGACTTGGGTGTTGAATTGCCAGCAGAGGATGTTCCCATCCTACAAAAGCGGCTTATCGCTACGGCTAACCGTCTGGGCATTCCAATCATCACGGCAACTCAGATGTTGGACAGCATGGTGAGCAATCCCCGACCAACTAGAGCCGAAATTTCTGATGTTGCCAATGCCATTCTCGATGGTACGGATGCGGTGATGCTCTCTAATGAAACAGCGGTGGGCAAATACCCAGTCGAAGCTGTGGCGACGATGGCGCGAATCGCTGTGCGGATTGAGAAAGAAAAAGCGATGCGTCAGATGGAAGACACCAAACGGTCTATCCCTAATGCGATTAGTCAGGCGGTTGGGCAAATTGCCGAGCAGCTACAGGCAGCGGCAATTATGTCTTTAACGAAAAGTGGTGCAACTGCCCGTAACGTGTCCAAGTTTCGCCCAAAAACGCCTATTTTGGCAGTAACACCTCATGTGGACGTGGCACGGCAGCTACAGATGGTGTGGGGAGTGAAGCCGTTGTTGGTGTTGGATTTGCCCTCAACTGGTCAAACTTCCCAGGCGGCAATTAATGTGGCGCTGGAGAATCAGTTGCTGTGCGAAGGGGATTTGGTGGTATTGACTGCTGGTACTCTCCAAGGCGTTTCTGGCTCAACTGACCTGATTAAGGTCGAGGTGGTGACAGCGATTCTGGGTAAGGGGATTGGCATTGGTCAGGGTTCGGTAAGCGGTCTAGCGCGGGTTGCTCGCAACGCCAGAGATGTAGGGAACTTCAATCATGGAGAGATTCTGGTAGCTTCCTCTACCAGCGCCGAGTTTGTGGAGGTAATTCGCAAGGCTGCTGGAATTATTACCGAAGAAGAGAGTTTGACGAGTCACGCGGCGGTGATTGGTTTGCGTCTGGGTGTCCCTGTGATTGTCGGGGTGAAGGATGCAACTAAGGTAATTCGGGATGGGGCAATTTTGACGTTAGATACTCAGCGGGGTTTGATTTTCTCGGGTGCGCTGGGAGGTTAAAGTTTTGAGTTTTGGAGAGGCGCGATGAATCGCGTCTGAGTTTTGAGTTCAGGACTTAAGCCTCTATCCCCCAACCCCCCTTAAAAAGGGGGGCTTTTATAAAAGGTAAGATTTCAGTTAGTAGGCAATGCCCGCCTTACAGTTGGCAATCCAAAATCTAAAATTTAGTAAGAGCGCTATCTCTAATTTTTGGGCAAGATAGATAGAGACTATTTGCGCTGTACCATTATGAGCAACTTCCCAGATTTCTCCCCTCATGGCTATGAAGTTGAAAGCGAACTAGGTAACAATCGCTCTGGGGGTCGCGTGACCTACCTAGCAACATCTGCCAGGGATAAACAAAAAGTTGTAATTAAGCAGTTTCAGTTTGCTCAGTCGGGGGCTAGCTGGTCTGAGTATGATGCTTATGAGCGAGAAATTCAAGTGCTGCGATCGCTCCATCACCCCAGTATTCCTCAATACCTCGATTCCTTCCAAACGAATGCTGGTTTCTGCATGGTGCAGGAATACAAACCCGCACCCTCATTGAGAGAAACAACTCGCTTAACTCCTAATGAAGTTAAACAATTAGCAATATCAATTTTAGATATTTTAGTCTATCTGCAAAGTCAGATTACGCCAGTTATCCACCGCGATATTAAACCAGAAAATATCCTCGTGGCGCGTCAACAGCCAATGCAAGTTTACCTAGTCGATTTCGGCTTTGCCCGCATGGGAGGCGGCGAGGTTGCTGTTAGTAGCGTCGTCAAAGGTACGTTAGGGTTTATGCCTCCAGAGCAGATGTTTAACCGCCAGCTAACGCAAGCCTCTGACCTTTATAGTTTAGGCGCAACGCTGATATGTTTGCTAACTGGTACGCCATCAGCAGAAATAGGTAACTTAGTCGATAGTAATTGTCGTATTAACTTCAAGTCGCTAGTATCCCAACTGAATCCGCGCTTTATTGAGTGGCTGCAAAAAATGGTTGCACCAAACCTAAAAGACCGTTATTCTAATGCAGCAGAAGCCTTGAAAGCACTCAATCAGATTGATATTTATGCGACGATACCTAAACGCTGGATTCCAGTTAGTGCCGCACTTGCTACCACCATTGGTTTAGTGGGATTGGGTGCTGGTTTAATGCTTAGAGATGAGGTAGGAAATATAAGCGAACCAGCTAGTAATACAGCCCAATCAACATTAGAACCAGGTTATAAGGTCAGATTTACAACCGAGTTAAATAACAAATACAAACCGACTAAAAATCTCCCAGAAATCTCAATGGCTCAAAAGCGCGTCTATTTTTATGTGGGCTTCGATTTGTTGCCCGATAAAGAATATGACGCCTCGTGTCAAATAATCGATGGGGTAGGAGATATTGTCTATGCAGGTCACTCGACTCTTGTAGCAGAAGGAAATAGTTTGGAAACTTGGTGTTCTCATGATTTTAAGACACAAGTTGATAAGCCTGGTCAGTGGATATTTGAATATTATTTGGATGGGCAAAAAGTGGTAAACAGTAATCTTACGGTCTCACCATAATTATTAACACTGCACCTTTATATGGCGTTGATGTTCAAGAATTAAATAATCTATCTCAATTTACGGGAACCTTTTAGACAGTTAGACTGAACTTGACCAAATTTATCTTGGGTAAAAATTGGCATTGCTGGCGGTATGCGGGAGGGGGATTCGGTTTCGCAAATCACTGCAACTGGATTTTTTTCACCCTTTAATTTAGTTACAAATACCGCGCTAGTATAGCTTTTCATGGCAGGATTAATAGCTTGAGCGGTAATCATCACGCTTTTGTTTAAGGTTAAGGGTTCTGAAAAAACTTTTCCATTTCTACTCTGGAATGGCCCCGTAATAGGTGGCGGCGAAATCCGGTAGCGATAAGTTTCTGTATCTGTTTTAATGGCTAAACCCAACTTTTCAATAGAATCAGCAAAAGTATCTTGCTCTAAAAAGTAGGCTTGTTGGGCACGAGTAATTGAGGCAATATCAGTTAACGCTTGCGGTTGCAGTGCCCTTCTGGGGGAAAATTTTGTTTGAGCGATCGCAACTATACCCAAAGTCAAAAAAACGATAACGATCCAACTTATAAAACCTAAACCCCCCAATTTATTAAATTTATAATTAACTTTGTGTGGGTGTGTCATAAGTGCAACTATTTACTCGTGAAGTTTCCGGCTAGATGTAGCTTACCCATTTTGTCTTTACAATCTTTCAAGTTCAAAACAGAAATCCCGTCGAGACGCGGTGAATCAACCTCTCTAAAAGATGAACTAGGATAAAGGAGCAACGGATGCGATCGCGCGGGCTATACTGCGATCGCGAGGGTAGGCGAAGCGGGCATAGCCTCCTATGCTTCACAATTTGTAAAACAAAGATGCCTCCCAAAAGCTAATGTTCCAGTTTGCTGAACGATCCACCACGTTGCTAGTTGTCTAGAATAGTTGCACCTGCTTTCCTCCTCACACACATGAGCAATTTCCCAGACTTGTCCAGCCAAGGCTATCAGGTAGTCCGAAAATTAGGACACAACAGCGCTGGGGGTCGTGTCACCTATCTGGCTGTCACCCTGAAAACGCGGCAACCCGTAGTTATTAAGCAGTTTCAGTTTGCCAACATTGGTGCTTCGTGGTCAGACTACGACGGCTATCAGCGCGAAATTCAAGTGCTGCGCGGGCTAGATCATCCGGGTATTCCCCGCTACCTTGCCTCTTTCCAAACCAAAGATGGCTTCTGTATGGTGCAGGAATATAAACACGCGCCATCCCTAGCCGTTCCACGCAGTTTTGATGCGGATCAAATTAAAAAGATTGCTGTTTCTTTATTAGAAATACTGGTTTACCTGCAAAATCGTATACCTCCAGTAATCCACCGCGATATTAAACCCGAAAACATCTTAGTTGACGACAACATAAATGTTTATCTAGTGGATTTTGGTCTGGCGAAAATTGGTGAAGGCGAAGTTGCTATGAGCAGCGTTGCTAAAGGTACTCTAGGATTCATGCCCCCAGAGCAACTATTCAACCAGCACCTCAGTGAAGCCTCAGATTTATACGGTCTTGGTACTACTCTAATCTGCTTGCTCACCAACACCAAATCAACTGCAATCAGCCAGTTAATTGATGAAGATTATCGAGTTAATTTCAAACATTTAGTCCCCAAACTCAGCTTGCGGTGGATTGAATGGCTAGAAAAGATAGTAGAACTCAAACCAAAAGACCGCTATCCTAACGCCGCTGCTGCGCTAGAAGCGCTCAAACCCATCTATGTGATGCGCGTTCCAGAAGTTAACCTAAGCCAACCTATATTAGAAGTAGAGGCCAAAAGGCTAGGGGAAAGGTTAACTCAAACCATCACAATTACTAACTCAATTCCTGATACAGTGCTTTCAGGTCAGTGGGAAGTAACGCCGCATCAAAGCGACCCGCCCCATAATCCTGATGAGCATAGCTGGATTGCATTTTCTCCAGCAAAGTTTGAAAGCAATCAATCTGATTGCAAGATCGTGATTAATACGAGCCGTCTGATGGCAGGTAAAACTTACGAACGCGAAGTTCTATTACGAAGCAACTCTCTGCAAGAAAGCCAACCTCTAACTATTAAAGTTAAGACTGCTCGCGTACCCGTAGAAACAAGAAAATTGCCATATATTTCCCTAGCTTTACTCTTGTTAGTTGCGGCGATCGCTGCTTGGTTTGAAACTACAGCTTGGTCTAATATTGTTTCTAATCTTGGCGCAATTGGCCTAGTTATGGGCGTGTTTGTAACTCTGTTTATAGCTGGATTTGGGGTGTTGGCGGCTCTGATGGCTGGTGCAATGTCGCAGTGGGTAGCAAAAATATTGCCCAAGTATGGCATTAACTTAAAGGGGATAAATATTGCCACTATGTTATTGGTGGCTGCTATTGTCGCTACCTTTGTTGCTTGGTTTGGTACTCAGTTTAGGGCAATGGATGCAGCGATCGCTTCTGGGTTTGCAGTTGTTGATGTTGTCTTGTTTATAGCTGCGTTTGAAGCTGAAGGTGTGGCTGAAAGTTGTTCCCAACGAGGCTTTAGTACCAGCCTTGCTGTTGGCATCTCGCTCCTAACAACTGCTTTAGGCATTAGTTTAGGCATCTGGTTCAAGTTGGGATTGCTCAATCCACTCCTAATATCAACAGTTTTAGCCACTGGCGTGCCCTTAGCGGCAATGATTTTTTATCCACCTTTAGAGCGCAAAAGGCTCATTGCTAATTATCGTAAGCTTGAACAGCATCTAATTAAGCCATAGGTTTGGAAGTTGTTTCCAGCTTTTTTACTGCAAAACCCGCCATAAGATTGTGTAGGGTGGGCACTGCCCGCCCTACTTGCTTAAAATAGAGGGCATCTGCCAAACACCCTTTAAGCATGAGCAACTTCCCAGATTTTGCCAATCATGGCTATCAGGTCGTTAGAGAACTGGGTCGCAACCTCGTCGGCGGTCGCATTACCTACCTTGCAAAGAGTATTTCCCCAACCCCCTCCGATCGAGGGGGAGTATCGGTAGTTATTAAACAATTTCACTTTGGCTGGACTAACTCTGATTGGTCTGGTTTCAAAGCTTATGAGCGCGAAATACAAGTACTGCGATCGCTCAATCATTCCGGTATTCCCCGCTATCTCGACTCTTTTGAAACGTCTGCTGGCTTTTGCATGGTGCAAGAATACAAAAATGCCCAGTCCTTAGCCGTTCCGCGCAGTTTTGACCCGGATGATATTAAGCAAATTGCCACCTCTATCCTAGAAATATTAATCTACTTGCAAAAGCGGATTCCCCCTGTAATTCACCGCGATATCAAACCAGAAAACATCCTCGTAGACGACGATCTCAATGTTTATTTAGTAGATTTTGGTTTTGCCAGAATTGGCGGCGGGGATGTTGCTATGAGCAGCGTCGCGCTGGGTACGCTGGGCTTTATGCCGCCAGAACAACTTTACAATCGGCAACTGAGCGAGGCAACAGATTTATACGGTCTTGGCGCAACCCTTATTTGCCTGTTAAGCGGAACAAAATCAACCCAGATTGACAGCTTAATTGATGAAGATGGTCGGATTGATTTTAAACCCCTTGTTCCTAAACTCAGTCTGCGCTTCATTGACTGGATCGAAAGAATGGTGCAGCCGAAGCAAAAAGACCGATTTGAGAATGCAACTGCGGCAAAAGAAGCGCTTGGCCCGATTTATCCCATACGATTGCCGGAAGTTAACCTGAGCGAATCTTTGTTGGAATTTCAGGCAACAACATTGAGTGGAGAAAGACTAACTCAGACTATTACGGTAAGTAACGCGATCGCCGAAACAATCTTATCAGGACGCTGGGAAGTCGCCCCCCACGAAAGCGATCCGCCCCACACGCCAGAAACACACGCTTGGATTTCTTTTAAGCCTGCCCAATTTGCCAGCAATCAGGCTGAATGTCAAATTACAGTTGATACAAGCAAATTAATTCCAGATAAAACTTACGAACGCCAAATTTTACTGCACAGTAATGGGGCGCGAGCAACAACTCCCTTAAAGATTCGGGTGCAGACAAATCCACTACAGATAAATTATCTGTCCCTCTATTGGTCTTTCGCTATACTTTGCGGCACTTCTTTTGGTGTTGCTTGGCTCGTAGCAATCAATTGGGCTGGGGCTAGCACGGTCTTCGCTACCTCGTCGGCTGGTTCGTGGGTGGCGGCGCTTATATGCTGCGCCTGTTTTTCGCCTTTGTTTTCTGAGGTGGATGAGCGGCTCAAGAGTGCAACTCGCAGAACCAAAAGTCTGTGGATTGTGGGTTTGTGCGGGCTGGCGGCTTCGTTCGGACCTGTGGGTTTGGGGCTGATTTTGGCTTTGTTTGGAGCTGGGGTGGCGACTTCAGCTAAAGTTGGGGCTATGGCTGAGGCTAGAGCTAGGGGAATGTTGAATGACTCTCAATCGGAGTCCAGCCAGCCTTTCGATATGGTGGCGACAGGTTTTTGGGGTTTGGTTGGGGCTGGCTTTGGCTCTATTGGGGCGGCTATGTTGTGGGCGATGTTAGAGCCGCAATTTGGATACGTGCGCTTGCTGCTGGCGGTTGTTTTTGCTGCTGTTGCTGTGGGTGGAGGGACGAAGGCGATCGCGTATCAGATGCAAGCCGTAGGTTTCGCGCTCTCAAGCGGTCGCGCAATCCGCGCACTGATTATCGCCTTGGGGCTTAGTTTGGGGGCGGGGTTGCAGATAGGTTTATCGCACCCATTACTTTTAGCCGCTGTTGCGGGAACGAGTTTACCTTTGGCTGCGATGATGATCTATCAACCCATGCAGCGATCGCGCCTCCTTGCTAACTCTCGCCAGCACAAGCAAAATCTGATTAAGCCCTAATTGGCGATGGGACATTCGCCGCTAGGGTCAAAAATAAAAAGGCAAAAGAAAGAATTGTCTCTTTTCTTTTGCCTTTTTATTTTTTAATTTTCCTTGCTTTTAAGCAGACGTTACAAACCGTTTTCGCAAAGATTCCGAGCGACGTTTGGCCGTTATATTAGTCGGCTCGTGCTTCAAAGCTTCGTCATAAGCTTCCAACGCCTGAGCTGTCAACTTCTTCTTCTCGTAAGTGTGGCCCAAGTTGTTGATTGCCGTAATATAATTTGGCTGTAGCTTAATTGCTTCTTTGTAGTTGCGAATCGCTAAATCATACTGTTCTTGAGCAAAGTAGCCATAGCCCAAGCCGTTATATATCAGAGGCAGATATTGCAACTCTCCTTCTTCAGCTTTTAGAGCTTTTTGAAACAGGGATACAGCCTGAGAGAACAGTTTTTTATCTAAATAAATACTGCCCAACTCGTAATATTCTTGGGCAGTACCCTTCTCTACGTTCAGCTTATTTTGTAAGCGTGCCAGGTTATTTTCCACTTTACGCGATCTGAAAATCTGGCGAAAAATCAACCAACTGGCACCGCCTAGTATAGACAGCAACAGGGATAGATAAAGAATTGGCAGATAAGTTTCCATGCGCTTCAAATACGGCTGTTAAAATTTTGGTTCTGTACTGATTATCTCGTGCCGTACTAGAGGATTTTAAAACCCCTGTACGCCTTGCTGAATTTTTGTTAGGGTAATCCCCAATATTTAGCCCGTTCCTGTAACCAACCCTCAGCTTTCCAACGAGCGAGCGCGGCATTCACGCGATCCCACAATTTGTTGTTTTGCAACCCCTTAGTCATCACCACACACAAAGCTTCACCTGACAGCCACACTGGAACCATCCGATATTGAGGATATTCCTGCACCCAACCAGCCAGAACGCTGTTATCCGCAGCAAAGCCAATAGCACCGCCACTTTCTACCAGCGATCGCCCTTCTTCGTAAGAATTTACCCCTACTAGCCTGACTCTTGGTAAGACATATCGCACGGTTGCAATTGTACTGGAACCATTTAGAATTGCAACTTTCTTCCCAGACAGATCTTTATCTTTTTGTACCGATCTATCTTTTGTTACTATGCTTGTGCCGTCTAGGTAGTATGGGGCGGTGAAGTCAACCAAGCGCGATCGCGAAGCAGTTGCCGTCATCCTGGCGATCGCCATATCTACTTTACGCTCTAATACAACTTTAAGGCGATCGCGATTGGCGACGGGCTGAAATCTCACAGCATCCGCACGCCCTAATAATTCTTCGGCTAGATGTCGAGCTAGGTCAATTTCCAGTCCTTGCAGGTTTCCCGACTCATCGCGGAATGCCAAGGGACGCACATTATCTTTAACCGCAACCATCAAGTAGCCCCGCTCTTGAATTTCGTTCAATTCGGCGGCACTACTTGACGAGTTTAAAGGCAAAATCATTCCCAGGCCGACCCAGGAGACGAGAGAGAAAACAAAAATTGAAGTATAAACTATGAATGATGAAACTTTTGCCATTGTTAAATTCCGATAGCTTAGGAAGCACAATCAGCGTAACTTTCATACTTCATACTTCATTTTTCATTTTTATCTTTTAACCGCACCTGCTAATTCTGCTACTTTGTGGAAGGCAGTAGGATCTAAAACTGCCAGTTGAGCTAGCATTTTGCGGTTAATCTCGATATTGGCTTTTTTCAGATTTCCCATCAACTGACTGTAGCTCATGCCGTGCTGGCGTGCAGCTGCATTGATGCGGGCAATCCAGAGGCGACGGAAATCACGCTTGCGCTTTTTGCGATCGCGATAGGCGTTACGCAGCGCCTTCATCACCTGTTGATTGGCTGTCCGGAACAGTTTTGAGTGACTGCCGCGAAATCCTTTGGCTAGTTTTAGAATTTTTTTGCGGCGTTTACGTGCAACGTTACCGCGTTTTACCCGTGTCATATGATTTTAGATTGTGGATTGTGGATTTTGGATTTTGCTCCTGCGGAGAAACCCCGCAAGGATGATTGGCTCAACATTTATGAACTATGAGTTATGAATTAGGAATTAAAAACTTTATTTAATTCCTAATTCATAACTCCGGAGGCCAGTCGTCTCCGGCTCCGCAAAATTTTACAAATACGGCAGCATTCCGCGTACATTGTCTTCATCGCATTCGTTTACCACTGCCATAGTAGACAGACGGCGCTTGCGATCGGTACCCTTGTGCTGTAGCAGGTGATTTTTGAAAGCTTTCCGGCGTACAATCTTGCCGCTCCCAGTAGCTCGAAAGCGTTTTGCCGCTGATCTGCGGGTTTTTATTTTAGGCATGGATTGGGTTAAATTCGACACAATCTATAAATATATCACTATATACCAGCTATGGTACAAGTCATCAATATCAAATCTCAGGCAAAATCATAACATGGTTGCACGTTGAAATGTTGTCAGGGTTATGGGTCTCAAAAACATGAGTATTGAGAAAATGGTTGAACAGGCATTGCAGGATGGATATCTAACGCCAGATATGAAAGCGGAGATTACACGCATCTGCAATAAGTCTACCGATTTGTCGGTTGAGGAGTACATGGCCTTGGATCGACTAATGGCGGAATTGCCTAGTTGTGTAGACAGCACGACGTTAATACCGCACAAACAGTTTAGCAACGTGATGGAAGAGCTGGTACTCAAGGAGGCGATCGCCCAGTGGGCCATAGTTGCAGAGACTACTGACACTGTTCTAGATGTGGGAGATATTGCTGCCTATGCCCTAAATCGCCTTCCCGGACTCTATGCAACTACCTCAGACGGTGCCGGGTTTCATCGCAGCCTTGCCAAGGACGAACTAGACCAGTTGATTGTCCAGAAAGTTCAAGAAGCGATCGCTCGTTGCCTAGAACAACCAGAAATTTACCCTAAACGCAAACCCTTGAAGATTAAACTTACTGAAAATTAACGACAATGGGGGCTGGAGACTGAGTTTTGAGTTTAATTTCTCACTCTCCTACCCTCCCCTGCCCCTCTGCCAGTTTCATTTTCACTTGGGTGTTTTGGATAAAGAAACTACCGACTTAGGAAACTGGCTCTTTAATGCTGGCAAGACAGGACAAGGCTTCTTCTCCTGCAAGTTCTCTGCTGTCGTTCCATTAAAAGTATTCCAGCGGAAAGGCCCCCTTTGGGCAGCCGCCATCCACAACAAGCGCTTTGCTCGCGTCATTGCCACATATAGTAGGCGAAATTCCTCCGCTGTCTTCAACTGTCCTGCTTGTTCCCAAGCATCTGCCGACTGAGGTAAAGGAGATTGACCGTGCAAACCAGCCCGAATTTGTGCCCTGGCTACTTCCGCTAAGGTAAAATCTCCTAGAAATTGCGCGGCGGTAGGAACCCAAGGACTGCCGGGAATTGTATCTTCGTGCAAAAACGGCATAAAGACATAATCCCAGTCCAAGCCCTTGGCTTTGTGCATGGTAATGATGGTGAGTTGACCGGAACGGGTGTAGCGTTCCTCGCTATCGTCGGTTTCTACGGCTTCAAATCTTTCAGAACTGACTATTTCGCTGAGGACTTCTAGAGTGGCACTCATGGAAGTGTTTCCCGAAGTCTGTTGCGCCACTCGTTCTGCAAGTTTCTCAGCTGTTGCTAGCTCAGATTGATCGTAGTTTAAGGTCAAAGCCAGGAAGGGAATTAGCTGGTAGTGAGGCAACTCCAAACGTGCCTTGAGCAATTCGCAACAGTAGCGACGCGCCTCAAGCACTGATTCTGACTGGGGTGGTTCTAAAGGGCCAGGATAGAGGAATTGTTCGGGGAAGGTAGAGAGGGCGTTGAGGTCTTGAGTGGCAATCAGGTGGCGTTTTACCAAGACTTCTAGGGCGGCTTTGAGGTAATCGGGAGAGTGGGGGCGATCGAGAAATTGTAGCAGGCGGAGGATTTCAGCCGGGACGTGGGAATGGCGATCGCTCTCTCCCACTTCATAAACTTCTATGCCGTGCTGACGCCGCAAAAATTGGAGTTTTTCGGCCACAAACCGAGCTTGTCTATTCTCGCGCACCAATACAGCGGCTTTACCTTCTTTATTCTCGGTTAATAATTCAATTACCCGCTCTCCTATCAAATCTACGGTTTGATGAATATCGCTGGGGGTGTAGATTTCCAGCCCTCTACCCGTTTGTGTCGGGTTGGCGTCAGCTTGAGGATCGTCAGCGTCAACAGTGCGAATTTTCTGGGGGCGAAATGGCAGTGGAGATTGTGCTGTAGAGCGTGGGGAAGATAGTCTGTTACCCGTTCCCTGTTCTCTATTACCGCCATAAGTGCGATTTACCCAATCTAAGACAAAGTTAGCCGATTCGATGATAATCGGCGTACTCCGACCAGCTCTATCCATTGTTGCGAGTCGTCCTTGGTCATAGCAATCTTTGCAGAATCTGCGGAAATAAATCGGATCGGCTGGGGTGAAAGTGGAGTTGATAGCTTGGTTGGGATCGCCTACTCGCACTAGATGTAGAGACGTTGCATGGGATGTCTCTAGAGGAGTAGGGGCTTTTGGGTCGGTAGCAAGAATTTCCAACAGCTTGTTTTGGAGGGGGGTGGAGTCTTGGGCTTCATCTTCAAAGACGGCAAAGACTTGGTTTTGCCACATTTGACGGGCGCTGTCGTTTTTGAGGACTCGCAGCGCGGCGAGAATCATTTCGTCGTAGTCGATCAAGTCGCGCGATCGCAGTAATGCTTGATATTGCTCGTACAATCCGGCGGCGATCGCCAATATGTCATAATCATCTGGCGTTTCTTCTGCTAGTCGCCATAAGTCGTGTGGCAATAGTCCAGAGCTTTTCGCTTCCCTAACGGCGGTAGTCGCAAGGCTGGGCAAAACTTCAGTACGCAAAACTGACTGACGCCGCAACCGCTCTGTTTCTTCCCCGTCAAATTCACGCCCCTCTAGCAACACTGAATAGCGCCGGGGGTTGTTGGCAATCCACCGTTCTACGCAGTCGCGAATTAACCGATTGCTTTGGTTAGGGGTGACTAACGTAGCGGTTTCCAGATTTAAACCCGATAGCTCTGAATGTCGCGTGGCAATGTTCAGAGCCAATCCGTGTAATGTATATACAACGAAGCCTGTTTGCGGTAGAGAAAGTTCGCGCAGGCATTTGCGGATTTTAGCTTTGATATTGGCGGCGGCGGAGCGAGTGAAGGTAACGACGACAAGATAGCGACGGGCATGGAGTTGGAAGCGAGCGATCGCAATAGCAGCAGCGATCGCCATTCCAGTAGATTTACCAGCGCCAGGAACGGCGGAAACAGCGAGGGAACCACCTTGCCAGTCTGCCATGCTTTGTTGTCCCGGACGCAAGCCATTCCGGAGCCGCAGCAGCGCTTGTTCCCGCAAAGCTGCTGCGGGGTTTAGAGGAGTTGAATTCAATGTCTCCACCGCGCCGACTTGTGGAGTCAAATTGCTATCTGTATCGTTTGACATCTTTTGCGAGAGGGGACGACAAATTTATGGCCTATTGTGCAGTGTAATCGCCCGATAGCAAATACAGCAGCAATTCTGGGCGGCGGCGCGGACATTTACGGAAAATGCTCGCCTAAACTTGGATAACTCTATAAAAGAATGGGCGATCGCCTGTAAACAAATTGATAACCCAAAGATCGCCAGAGTGAGTATATTTCGGGGAAAGTAAACCATTCATCTGTTTTTTAAGCAACGCCCGATTAATTTACAAACTAAACCAGGTAAATATGGAACTGCTGCACAAGTCGGGAGATATCATTGCTGAACGATATCGCATCGCAGACATTTTAGGTGAAGGTGGAATCGGGACGACATACCTTGCCCAAGATGTAAAAAGCGGCTCAACAGTAGCGCTCAAAGCTCTATCGTTGCGGGGTATGGCTGACTGGAAGATGATGGAGTTGTTTGAACGGGAAGCTCGCGTTTTATCAAAACTAGAGCATCCTGGCATTCCGAAATATTTAGATTATTTGCAAGTAGATACACAAAGCGATCGCGGTTTCTATATTGCCCAACAATTAGCTCCAGGTAAGTCTCTGTTTGCCCTAGTACAAAGTGGCTGGCGGGGGACAGAAACAGAAATTAGAAGCATAGCGATTCAAATATTAGAAATTTTAGTTTATTTGCATTCGCTTGAACCGCCAGTCATCCACAGAGATATCAAGCCGCAAAATATTATTAGAGAAGAAAACGGGCAAGTATTTCTAGTAGATTTTGGAGCAGTTCAAGACACATATCACAGTACATTTGCCAAAAGCAGTACAGTGGTGGGAACGTTTGGTTATATGGCGCCCGAACAGTTCCGAGGACAAGCGGTTCCGACAACAGATTTATATAGTTTAGGGGCGACAGTGTTGTTTCTGCTGACGCATCGTTCGCCAGCAGATTTACCCCAAGAAAGATTAAAGATAGAGTTTCGCGATCGCGTCCAGATTTGTGAAGAATTTGCCGACTGGTTAGAGAAGATGCTAGAGCCAGATGTGGAAGATAGATTCGCGTCAGCAAAAGAAGCTTTAGAAGCGCTGCGCGGTAAGCGCAGAGTGGGAATAAAAGCGCGATCGCCTCTACCTTGGAAAGCTTTAATAGGGGTGGGAGTTGCCGCTGTTGCTTCTGTTATTGTCCTAAATTCCTACAAGTGGGCTATACTCGGCACTCTCGGATTTCAACCCGAAGGGCTGTGTACAGATGTAGTTACTCTTAAAAATTATCTACAGCAGGGTGGAAACCCCAATGGCAGGGATAATGATACCAATCTATCTCTGCTAAATTGTTCGGGCTACAAAGACGCAGCCATTTTGCTGATTGCTAAGGGCGCAGATGTCAATGCTAAGGACAATGGTGGCAATACCCCGCTGCACATCGCAAAAAATAAGGACGTGGCCCAATACTTCTCGGTTAAGCTCTAAGCAGTGTTGAGAATGGAGAAGTTAAGATGTTCACATTGAGTTCCAGTTCCCCTATGAAATGGCTTTTTAGACGGGAACTTTGAGCGAGA
>NZ_JACJON010000026.1 GCF_014695585.1 Microcoleus sp. FACHB-831
GTGAGGATTTTTTTTCTTAAGTCTATGGAATATGCTGCTGCCATCTCTATAATTTTTTTATTACCTCTCTACTTTACCCTTATTGTGGTACATCTGATTGCAATTTGCTGTAAAAGTGTGAAATGCCTTTTGCGATGCCAAAAACAGCGCGATCGCCCATTGCGGTAAGTTGGTGTTGACTGTAGTAATTAGTGGGGCGATCGCGCTTTTGTTTAGTTTTGAGTGAAAGCGATCGCGCATACTAGAATTCAGACACCTGCATTGGTTAAAGTAGCGCCATGTCTGTAGCAAGAACAAAGAGCTTAAGATTACAAGTTGTCTGTGCGCGATCGCAAGCAGTTAGATAGTTGGTAGGGTGGGCGAATGTCCACCTAATTTTTTGTAGAATACGTTTGATAAACCTGATTGAAGACGCGATAGCTTGCGCTGCTGCTTGTCAGCAGATCGCACCCCCCCCTCAAGTTCCCTAATGAACTGTTGGAAGCAATGTTCTAGCCTGGAATGGCAAGAATCCAATTAGATAAAGGGAACAAGCGATGGGACTGACAAGAATGCTTTTCGACACCCTGCTGTAAGACGCAACTTTTATTTAGAATCCTCAGTCAAGAACTACTACTGGGCGCAAGCTATATTTATCGCATCTGTAGAAGGATTTACGCCTATCTTTCCTTAATGTGGCGAATCCTGCAAAAAGTATCAAAAATCGTGCGCGAGGACAGGAGAGGATTTGAATACCACAGCTAGCCATTTTCTAGTAACGATCTGAACCGTGATGCAGTTGCCCATTGATATAAAATACAAATTCTTAAGGGTTTTAGTGAGTTAAACGGCTAAAATTCGGTATAATTGCTGAACTTTGGAAAGTTAGAGTATCGTACTTTCAATGACGGTATCGTCGAGTTTTCCGCCCTGTACATTGTCTTGATAAACAGCCTCTAATATCTATGAGTCAGACTTTAAAACACCTACTTGCCCGGTTGCCATACGCTAGGAAGCTACACAGAACCTTTAGTGCATTTGCAACAGTTATGGATCAAGGTGCTTTCTCGGCAGGGCATTACTACTCGCCAGTACCAAAGCGAAGTGAAGTATTGGCATACCTTGAGTCCTTAAAAGAAGAAGAAATAGAACTTCCAGATATTAATCTGAACAAAGAGGGACAAGCTAACCTTCTTGAGGTATTTCAAACCTTTTACAAAGATTTACCCTTTGGTGAAGAACGAACTTCGGATTTACGTTACTACTTCTCACAATGGTGGTTTTGTTATGCGGATGCAATATTCCTTTATTCTTTCTTAAGACACACTAACCCAAAAAGAATTATCGAGGTTGGATCGGGCTTCTCTTCAGCAGTTATTCTTGATACAGCCGACAAGTTCTTACCTCACTATCCTGAAATTACGTTTATTGAGCCTTACCCCGATCGCCTTAAAAATTTACTCAAACCTCAAGACTTTGAGAGATGTAAGCTTTTGGAAACCAAGGTTCAAGAAGTGCCCCTTAGCATTTTTACTTCATTACGTGCTGGAGATCTTTTATTCATTGACTCAAGCCATGTTGTAAAGTGCGCGAGCGACTTGCAATTCTTGATGTTTAAAGTATTGCCTCAATTACCAGTAGGAGTTTTTGTACATTTTCATGATGTATTCTATCCCTTTGAATATCCGGGGGAATGGCTGCTTGAGGGTAGATATTGGAACGAAAATTACTTCTTACGCTCTTTTCTTGCGTATAACAATGAATGGGAAATTTATTTTTTTAACACCTATGTGGCCAAAGTTTTTAACCAATTCCTTGCAGATAAAATGCCCCTTTGCTTAAAGAATACTGGGGGAAGCATTTATATTCAAAGAGTTGGAAAAGGCTAACAAAAGCATAGATTGGACGGCTTGGTAAACTTTGGCTTTATTTCAGCGCGATCGCCCATTGCCGTAGGTTGGTTTTGACTGTAGTATGTAATTACGCGATCGCGCTTTTGTGTAGTGTTGAGTTGTAGGTTATGTCAACAAAAACATATTTCTTAGTGCGATCGCACTCAATCAATCGCAGCCCATCTCCATATAGCAGCTTGCCATTAGATTATGTAACCCATCCAACCCATCGATATGAACAAGGATAGCTTTTACCTAAGAACGAGTAAACACAATAGGAACTGGCAGTGGATGCGATCGCCCTCCACATACTGACAAGAGCGATCGCGAAGGACAGCTACGCTTCACGCACCTGCTCTTCACGCCACCCAAACTTACGCCACCCAGCAAGAAAGGTGAGAGAGGCTTTATGTGCGATCGCCGTTTGGGACGGTTCGCTTAGGTGAGCGCTAGGAGAGCATCGACAGCAGCGTCCTCACCCATCATCGAAATACTTTCAATGTTGCGTTTCTCCTGGCAGCTTTACAAACTCTGTAATTTACCTGGAGATATACTGAAGTTTTCAGTTTATTCACGCTCCTAATAGATAATATCAATATAATTTCCGCCTAGTAAACAGTCCGACTGCTTTATCTTTGGGTCTGTGGTGGCTGTAATTCAAGGTTATTTGTTGGTTTTTAGCATCTTTTACCTTAGTAAGTTATAGCTTGAGAACCGCTCTAAGCAGAAAGATAATATTAACAATTATTGCAGCTACTCCTAAAGTCATAGCCATCATGCTTAATTTCTCTTCTTGTCTAAGTAGACCTTTCTCAAATTGTTCGGGTAACAGTACTTGTAGTTGCCTCATACCAACTATTCGAGCACTGGCACTAAATTTTTGGTGATACTGCTCTATCACTGCCTTGATAAGTAAAGCATCGTTAGGATTGAGGAGTACAGGGCTTATTTGTATACTGCTGCTATTAAAAGTGACAGAGGCAGTAATGTTATCTGGATTGGTCTCTATAACTTCAGCACTAAGAACATGATCGGTACCTATATTTAAACTTAGTGGTTTATCATAATCAGAAGATTGAATTGATGTATTTCCAGAGTTGTATACCCTCACTGTCATTATAAATACGTTTTGGATTGGTTTGCTTTCATAAAACACCTGCAATTTTCCTTGAAAATTATCTGTTACATTAAAAAGAGGAACAAGTGAAACAACTCTACACGTAATCTCTTTTTTGGGTTTTTGCCGTCTATAGATGTACAGTGAAATCAATACAGAAACGATAATACCGACTATGCCAACAATAACTGTCCAGATAGGATCGCGTAATAGATCGAGGATGCTTTTCGACATTGTTAGGAAAACTCAGAATTTTTTAGTGTTGTTTCTCCAAGATTATAGCAAGACACATATGAATATCTGGTAAAAATCCCACACCCTCCGCAACTTCCCTGCTGAACCGTTGCAACTGATTTTATAGACTGGAATGGCGATAATCCAGTAGGTCGTTTCTGGCTGCATATAAATATTGGTGAGATCGGGCTTTCGTTTAGTGTTTATTGAAGGCGATCGCTGGTATTAATTAAGCAAGCATCAACGTATTTTCAGCCATATAAAAACCTGCTTAATACGTCATGCGCGAAGCAGAAAAAAAGCCCTGAAGTTTCCCGGTATGGGTGCTGCTGCACTTAAATTGTTTATGTAAAAAAAAGCATATGTGATTAAAACTCAGCCTATTTCCGATTCGTGTTGGGTTAATGCCCGCTAGACTAGCGTTATAACCGGGCGTATTCTCGCCCAATTAAAATAAAGGAGCGGTATTTTTATGAGCGATTTAATGAAAGCAGTTTTTATCAATCAATATGGCTCGCACCAATTACTGCAATATGCAGACGTTCCTAAGCCTCACATCAAGCCTAACCAACTGTTGGTGAAAGTTCGTGCCAGCAGCGTTAATCCCGTAGACTGGAAAATTCGCTCCGGACACTTGTCATTAATCACGGGTAATAACTTCCCGATGATTTTGGGGTTCGATCTTTCCGGCGAAGTTGTCGAGGTTGGGAATAGAGTCACGCGGTTCAAAAGCGGAGATAATATTTACGCCTACCTCGACAGCATACCAGGAGGAGCTTACGCGGAATATGCAGCGGTATCAGAAAAAGCGGCTTGTCTGAAACCAAATAACATGAATTACGAACAAGCTGCTACCGTACCTCTTGCAGCTTTGACAGCCTTACAAGCTTTGCGAGATTTAGGTCAAATACAGCGGGGACATCGCGTATTAATCAATGGTGCTTCGGGTGGAGTAGGCAGCTTTGGCGTGCAAATTGCTAAGGCGATTGGCTGCGAGGTGACGGCAGTTTGCAGCGCGAAAAATGCGGAATTAGTAAAGTCATTGGGAGGCGATCGCGTTATCGATTATACAACCTCTAACTTCACTCAAACCCCAGAGAGATACGACATTATTTTAGACGCTGTGGGCAAGCAATCCTTTGATTCTTGCGAAAGTATTTTGCAACCGAATGGAGTTTACGTTTCTACTTTGCCCACGCCCGATAACATACTACCAACCGTCCTCACATTTCTGTTACCTGGTAAAAAAGCTAAATTCGTTCTTGCTCAATCTAATGGTTGGGATTTAGCCTATCTCAAAGATTTAATTGAAGCCGACAAACTGCGGACGGTTATCGATAGAACTTTTAGTTTATCTGAAGTAGCAGCGGCTCATGCTTATAGCGAAGAAGGGCGTGTAGTCGGCAAGCTGGCGATCGCAGTACCCTAGAGCTTTTTGGCAGAAGCAATCTACCATTTTTGCAGGGAGCAAGGGGGAGTAGCCTGCGTAGGATCGCAACATTAACTCTGACGGTAGAAGCCAGGATTTGAGCGTGGCACGATTCTAGAGAAAAGCGAGGTAAAAATATGCTAGTTCACATCATTGCCGATTACGGTTTTGGCGATCTCGCCTTTGCTGAAGTAGTGCAGCGCATCAAGTTCTACCTACCCGATGCCGAACCGATTCTTACCCCCGTGCCTCCTTTTGCGACGATTGCGGCTGGATTCTGTATCGCGCAGCTAGGCTTGAACGAAGCCCCAGCCGGAACCATCATTTACCACAACGTCGCCCCCCGCGAAGATGACGAACAAGCGCGTGCAGCCAATGCTGGCGAACGTCTTGCTTTTGCAAGGTTGCCGACAGGGGTGCGGGTAATCGGCGTTAATGCTGGCTATGCTTACTCGTTCGTGCGCGATGTGGCTGAAGACTTGCGCTGGGCTGCTGTTCCTGCGGAAGGTTCGCAGTTTCGTTCTCGCGATTTGTTTCCGCAAGCCGCCGCCGCGATCGCGCTAG
Source organism: Microcoleus sp. FACHB-831 (assembly GCF_014695585.1). Lineage (NCBI taxonomy): Bacteria > Bacillati > Cyanobacteriota > Cyanophyceae > Oscillatoriales > Microcoleaceae > Microcoleus > Microcoleus sp. FACHB-831. The sequence continues at coordinate 5,216 of NZ_JACJON010000026.1, forward strand.
GACAACCCGATGCAATAGCAGAGAAAATCCCCGCCTCCGACATACCCGACGTGCCGCAAAACTGCATCGCCTACATTGACGGCTACGGCAACTTAAAAACCACTATTAAACACGATGGCAAGATACGAGATGGCGCCGCCGTGCATTTGCAAATTGGCGATAAGGAGATGCAAGCGATCGCCAGCGATGGCAGCTTTGCAGTGGAATCCGGACAGTTAGCCTTTGCGCCCGGTAGCAGCGGTTGGACTAATGCCCAAGGCGAAGAGATGCGCTGGATGGAATTGTTCCTGCGCGGTGGCAATGCTTGGGAGTCTTTTGCTCGTCCGTCAGTCGGCACATCGATACAGATGGACTATAAATCATAAGCTTAAAAGCTTTCCTAGAAAGCAGCTTTTATAGGCGGCTTTCTCATCCCCCGGTAGTTTAATACTTTCTATTTTTAGAAAATCAATGTGACAGTTGATGCGACTAAATCAATGCTAGCTGATGCTGTGGAATACCTATTCAGGTTGTCAAAATTGCAGCAGAGGATTTTTGAGGTTTTAAGCAAATTTTATCTAACGTTTAAGTATCAATATTTTTATTATTTTTAGCATGATGACCTTGCGGACGGGCATAATATTAACTGGTAATTTTATATTAGAATATCTCGATAAAAAATACCACCGAACAACCCAGGAGATATAGAATATGGCAGAAATAAACCATGCTACGCTGGAAGTTGCTCATAAAGCATTCGGTTACTTCACGCATGGTATAGCGACAGGCGATTGGAACCTGTTTATAGAAATGCTTACCGACGATTTTACCCTCTGGTTTCCAATAGGGCCATACCAGGGATTAAATGTTGGTAAAGAGCGAGCGAGCGCATTCTTCAATTACGTTTCTGAAACCTGCAACACAAGGTTAGAGGCGACACTCGATCGCGTTACCAGCAATGAAACTACTGTTGTTTTCGAGTTCAGAGACGAAGGAAGCTTATTTAACCAACCTTACAAAAACCGAGTAGCAGTTTCTTTCGATGTTCGTGGAGACAAAATTTGCGGTTATCGAGAATATTTTGGTAGCGATGGTAAATCTAATTAACATAAACATTAAAAAGCCAGTTTTAATTAAATAAAACTGGCTTTTTACTTGGGCTTAGTTGGGTGGGTATTATCTAAACCAGCAACTTTCACAATCTAAAATCCCAAACTGTATTAACTTATTGTCTAGCTACGGTTTGCCGATCTTGGACTGCAACTTCACTCAATCCTACTTGATCTAGCAATAACATAAACTCATCCTTCGACGAGTTGCTTGAAATAGCATTGAGGGCGTCGAACCATAGTCCAGCTTCAGCATATACAGAAGCGCGATCGCGATCGCTTGTTGCTGCTGTTAGCTTTTCTTCCACCTGTGGCGATCGCGCTACGCGCTTAATCCAGCTTTGTACAAACGTATCGTTAGAGCGTCTGTTCTTATTACAAATTAAGGTAACAGACCAACGATATTCTTTACCTGGAACCAGTTCTGGCAAATTGCTAGGCATTTCTAATTTAGCAATTCCAGCCTTTTCTACCTGTACTTGTTGTACAAAAATCGGTTGGGCAACTCCCGATTCCACTAAGGCAAATTCCAGTGGTTGCGCTGGCTTTTCTGATATATTCCAGAAAAACGTAGGATGACCTAACGAGGTTTGTGCTGTGTGATCGTTAGGCACTAATAATGCCAATTTTACTGGTGCTGCTTCAGTGCATCCTCGCGAACCAGTTGCTTGGGTTCGTCTGGGCGTTCCCCGATTAGGAGGAACGTAACTAAATTTTGATTTTGTTTGTCGGGTAACTCCCGGCTTCGCAGGGCTTGCAAATACGCTATTGAGGGAACTATCTAGAAAACTGGTTGCGGGCATCAGGAACAACGTTGATGCAGCAACTCTAACCGCAGTCATCAATATTCGGGGAGCGACCATAATAACAGGCGCAGGGGTTAAAAAAGTTTTGTTAACAGTAGATGCTCCCTACTTAACAAAAGTTTGTAAATTGTGTAGTAGCAATAATAAAAGCTACTAGCTTTAACTACTATCCACAATACGAGAGTGGTAACTGCACTTCCTCTTTATTTAGATAGAAAGCCTATCCTAACTTATGAGGGAGTAACTAGAGCAAGAATTGAGCAACTTCTGCATATAGATATAAAAGCACAACTGAACTTATGGGGGAGTAATTAGAGCAAAACTTGATAAACTTCTGTGACCTGAGTCCGCCCTTTGAGCCTAACGCTGTCGATAAATCGAGTGGGGAATTGTTCTTGGATATGCTGATAAGTTGCTTGATTAATCAAAATGCGGCAAATACCCCCATCAATTGATTTGTTATAGCTTTCTAACCGCGCTGCCACATTAACGCTATCTCCAATGGTTGTATAGTCTACTCTTTGGGAACAGCCGAGGCTACCAGTTACGACCGTTCCTGTGGCAATACCGACTCGCATGGCGGTGGTGGGGCGTCCTTGAACGAGCCATTGCTTATTAAGAGTTTGAAGGGCTTTAGCCATGTCTTTGGCGCACCGAACGGCGGCGATCGCATCTTTGGCTATCTCTTCGGGCGTAGTTCTAGCAATAGGGACGCCGAAAACGGCCATAATCGCATCGCCAATAAATTTATCAACAACACCACCATGAGCCAAAACCAGCCCACCCATCGCCTCCATATACTGATTGAGCCACGACATCAGCGTTTTTGGATCGGTTTCTTCGGTAATTGTTGTAAAACCTTTCAAGTCTGCAAATAGCACCGTTGCAGTCATTTGACGCCCCAAGAGTCGTCCTTGTTCTAACAATTGATCGCGATCGCGCCAAATAGCTTTAGCAATGGCTGGAGTTACGTGACGCCCAAACAAATGCATCACCATTTGTCGATCTTGGCGCTCTAATTGTGCAGTGTAACCAACGATCGCAGTAGTAGCTCCAATTAAAGCCAGCAACGGCGGTACGACCGGAATCCACCAACTGCTAAGAAAAAGCACATAGGAAGTAGCGATCAGCGCCCCAGCCGCTAGTATTAGACCAATACTTAGTTGTAACAGCGAGTAGTTGCGATCGCCGTCAGGACGAACAGCCCAACTCAAAGCCGCACCGATACCAGACCACAGAAAAATCCAGGAAATTTCTAACGATTCTGACCAAGTTTGGATTAACGGACGCCCTTCTAAAGCTGCACTTAAAATTGTTGCGGCGAGATGAGCTTGAAGTACAACACCAGGAGTTTGTTCGGGCAAAGTTCTTAGACCGCTACTGTAGGGAATGTAGAAGAGATCGTTCAAACTCGGAGCAACAGCGCCAATTAAAACAATGCGATCGCGCATCATTGATGCTGGTACTTTATCTTCCAAAACATCCCTTAGCGAAACCATATCAAACGGCGCAGCACCGTTGAAATTCAACATAATTTGGTAGCCACCAGCATCCGCTCGTACATAGCCACCATCATTCGCCTCAAAAGGCACAAATACAGCCTTACCTAGCTGCAAAAAATCATTTTTAGCATATTCGGGAGTAATACCTTCAGCCTCCAGATAAATACCAGCCAGACGAAGGCCAAAACTAGGTAAAGCAGGCTCATTATTAGGCGTTACAAACAGCAAGCCGCGACGGATTTTGCCATCTCCATCAGGCACAATATCATTAGCGCCCACTTGATCTAACTTGCTTAACAGAGGTGGCGGGGCGACAGTACTGCTTTTGTTATCGGCAACTTTTTTTTCAATTCCAATTAGATTAGGCGTGGATTTAAAGACTTTTTCTAAATTTTGAGTACCGGGGGGAACGGGCAAATCTCGATAGATATCTAGGCCAATTGCTCTAGGCTTTTGTGCTTTTATTTTTTCCAGCATTTTAGCCATATCAGCATCGCTTGCAGGCCACTTTCCCACATAACGAATATCGGGTTCGTGAATACCAACAATCAAAATGCGCTTTTGCATTGGATCGGAGGGACGCCAGCGAAAAAATTGATCGAGAGTTGCCCATTCCCAGGACTGCAAAAGACCAGCAAAGCGGAAAGCAATAACGATTCCAGCAACACCACTAGCAGCGATCGCGCATCCACGACGCGAGGCGATCGCGCTTCCCCGCTGTAGCCAAATTTTCTGTTTCAGATGCTTGGCCCCCATAATGCTTTCAGCTATAAGAATTTTAAACTTTCAGAGGGAATACTTTTCCACTAAATCTGTAACTGTTCAGGAAAAACCTCAAATCTTATTTAATTAAAAACTCCGCAAAAAGCGAATACTTGGTATTTTACTCTATCTGTAACTATAGCCATAAACCATCATTTTTCCAACTTCCTCTTCTACTCTTTCCTTCGCGTCCTAACGGCTAGCTCCTAACGCGCTTCGCTTTGCTAACGTTTCGCGGACGTGGTTCCTTATAAAAACTTTTTCTCCAAATTAACTAACGCTGCTATAGTATGAATAAAGTAATTCCTACTATAAATTACACGTTAACTTTTCTGCGGATTCAACAGCCATCAACTGTCGATTAGTTCCTAAAATGACCCGGCCATCAGCCCCCGCGCTCATACCTTGTGCCTCTTGGATAGTAGAATTTTCCAAGCGATTAACTTTCGACTCCTCTACACTATCGCGATCGCTCCTAACAGCGCTGCTGCGTGACGAAATCGCCTCAACATCAGTTACCGCATAAGAACCAGTAAAAGCACCATACGGCGTAGAAGGCAAACCACCAGTACCAGTAACAGTAAAGCTGCCGCGTTCAAAATTACGACGCGCCAAACAACTATCAGCAACTAATTGATCGGGGCTAACAAATTCTTCTTCTAGGGGCGCCAGCGAACCTTGAACATCATTTACCTCTGTATTAATATTGACAACGCCATTAATTCCCAAAGTAGAACTAGCGGTAATTTTGCTATTAGGAGCTATAAAAAAACCGAGTGAGTTGATTTTAATATTTCCCCCATTTCCCTCGTAGGCATTAGCAGTAATATTGCTATTTTCCAGAGCAACAACTACATCGGTGTCTATACTAATATTTCCCCCGTTGCCACTACCACCAGCTTCGGCAGAGATGATACTGTTGCGACGCAGTTGTAAAGATTGGGTTTCTAGGCGAACATTCCCTCCTTCCCCTGCTACAGTTGTAGCGGCGGCGATACTTCCTCCGTTATCCATATCAATTGAATTAGCCACAACTTTTATATCCCCTGCATCTCCCGTTTCTCGACTGCGAACGCTTAATCTACCCCCATCTTGGAGAAGCAATCTATTAGTTTCTACGGTAAGATTTCCCCCTTTCCCAGCTCCTGAAGTACCGTTAGACAAGGCGCTGAGAGCTTGGCCATCCGGGGAACTGCCGATTAATTCTACAGATTCGGAAGCCTTAACACTTACATCTCCTCCTTGCCCTTTACCAAAAGTATTAGCTGCGATCGCTGCTCCTTCTAACACCTCTAGTCGCCCAGTTACTACCTGCAAATTTCCAGCATTTCCAGTTGCTAAGGTGCTGCTATAAAACCCAGTAAGCAAACGAGTATTTGGCGGAATAGAAACTGGATTGCTACCAGTCAATTGAACTGATTCGGCTGCATTTACATTCAAATTTCCAGCTCGTCCCGCTCCCAAACTAGCAGTAGTCAGGGTTGCGTTATCCGCAGCCGAAAACCGCTGTGTATTAATAGTTAAATTTCCAGCATCTCCAGTGTTGCCAGTCCCGGTTAATAAAGAGGATGCTTTTAAATCTACAGATCTAGAAGCATTAACAGTTAAATGACCTCCCTTACCTGGCCCAAAAGTAGAAGTAGCTATAAATGCGCCATTACTAGCACTAAAAGCAGGCGTATTAATGACTACATCTCCAGCCGCGCCAGTACCAAAACTAGCAGTAAATAATCCATTGCGGAGGCTTTCTGGCTGGATAGTTCCTGTTGAAAACTTGATGGTGTCTTCTACATATTTTCCAGTTCCAGTCAGTTCTACCGACTCCATCGCGTTGACTGTGAGCATACCTCCCGGTTGCGAACCTAGAGTTAGTGCTGTCAGGCGGGAATCTTCGCGGAGTCGGAGCGATCGCGCCTGCACTTGGATATCGCCTCCCCTAGCGCCGCTGACATCAACTGTCGCTCGCTCGGATAACTGCACGTCCTGGAAGTTTTGCACGCCTGGATAGCTTAGTACCCAGCCATTAGCTGTTTGGTTTAGGTTGACTAAACCCATACCTGCAACGCCGCCTAGCTCAACCCGTCCGCTTGGTGCTGACACTCTGCCTCCTTGCAAGGTTACTTCACCTCCCACAAGTGCTAAGGTTTTCCCAGGAGTGACTAAATTTGCTCCCTGCACCCGTATAGCACCGGGATTGCTGCCAAATTGCACTCCAGAGGGAGCGCTTACCGTCAGCAGAGGTGAAGATTCGGATAAATTGGCGCTGAACTGGTTGCGATCGCTAAAGACTATGCTGCTGGCTGTACTGGCGAAAAACGACCCTTTCACGTCGAGACGAGCAGTTGTGCCAAATAAGATGCCGTTGGGGTTAATTAGAAATAAGTTGGCTTCGCCATTAACACCAAGCGTCCCCAAAATATTAGATGGGTTAGCGCCAGTCACCCGCGTGAGAATGTTTTCAATGCCAGCAGGTGAGGAAAAATAAATTCGCTGTCCTGGGTTGATATTAAATTGTAGAAAACTGTGGAAGAGGTTAGCACCTCTAAATGCTCCGCCATCGATGCGATCGCTCTGTCGATTATTGATAAGTACGCTAGGAGTAACAATAGAACTTTCACTCCCCAAAGTCGTATCAGGCACTAACTGAGCGAATGCACCACCTTCAGCCAGTAAAAAGTAAAAAGGCAAAAGCAGAAAGCCATAAATCTTCTGTTTTGCCTTATTGATACCATTTGGGTTTAATCTGGCTGCATTTGAAGAGCGGAGATTTCCTACTGGTAAGACGTTTCCAATCCAAAATCCAAAATCCAAAATCCAAAATGGTATGACTCGCTCTAACTTTGGCTTTGAGCGATCGCGCCTAGCCGATGTTTGCTGTGACAACTTTCGTTCCCCACCTCTTCACCCCTAGTTTGGATTTTTTAGGATGAATTTCTATCTGCCGAAGGTGTTAGAAACTACAAATGCCACCAATCTGACCTGCTCAGACCTATCCCCCATCTCCCTTAAAAAGGAGGGAACCACGAATTATTTTAAATCTCGCTTTTTAAGGATGATTTTGGGGGATCTAAATTGTTTATAAACAGTCTCTTAGAAACTGCTAAGGCCGTTGAGCAGTAAAAGTTTTACCATTCGGTATTGCATATTTACTTGAATTAATAATTCTAGCGTATTCCCGTAAAATCCTAGCGACGGGCACTATTAAGAGTGATGCGATAAATTTGTTGTTCTGGTGACAGATTACAATCAGAAATCGGCTCATTCGGTGGGCAATTCGCGCCTGGGGCTGGCTCCCACTCTACCATTAATAACGATAAACTATTACCTTTGCGGAAACCCATCCCAGCCCCTGTAGGGCCATCCGCTGCGTATTGAGGGTCTTCTTTCCAGCCCTGTTTAATTAGCATTGCTTTAAGATTATTAGCAACATCGCGCAGTTCGTTAAAATTGCGTCCATTTCCGGTTGCTGCGATTTTGCAGCCCATCCCTTGTCCGTTGTTTATATAGTCTTTAAAAGATGCTCGTGTAAGAGTCGCTTTAACTTTAAGAGTTTGTGACATTTGCGATCGCAGTTGGTTGCAGGTGTTAGCGGGCAATGGTTGAAAGCGTCTTGCTGAAGCCTGCGAAACTAAAGTAGAGGCAGTTGTTGATTGAGATACCGCGAAGGACATCGTGCAAGCGATCGCAGCCAAGACAGTATATTTCAGGCAGTTTTTACCCATTGTTTAATTCTCTATTTTGGTTTACTTCCTTGATTAATTAAAGCTTCATTGCCACAGCAAAAATTCCGCAAAAATTTCACCTTGATTCTAAGATTCCCGACTTCTTAGATAAGTCGGGGATCTGAAAGACGCCTTTACCTTTTGCCTAAAATAGCGCAAATAACTGTTTCGCGTTCTCTACCTCGTAATTGGATAGTTTTAATCGGTCGCACGTAATAGCGATCGCGCACGTAGGCATAAGTTTCAGCACTCATTAGCACGCGATAGGGGTTGCCCGCTTTTACCTCTTTGTTCATCGCTTCAAGTCGAGCCGCGACGTTGACAGTATCTCCCAAAATAGAATAACTTATACGGCGAGAACCACCGACACTGCCAGCAATAACCGGGCCAGTATGAATGCCAATTCCAAATTCAATAATTGGCTTGCCTTCAACCTTAAAACGCTGGTTTAGCTGTTGTAATTGTTCGTGCATTGCCAGACAAGCAGCGATCGCATTCAGAGCATCTTGCTTAATGTCTTCTTCTTTGCTACGAGCGAAGGGAATGCCAAAAACGGCCATGATTGCATCCCCAATATATTTATCAATCACGCCGTTATTGTCCATAATGCATTCGCTCATAGCGTCCAGATACTGGTTGAGCCAGTTGAGCAATTCGCGTGGTTGTAATTTCTCCGAAATAGTAGTAAAACCTCGAATATCCATAAACAGAACGGTCGCTACCATTTCTTGGGCTTGCAACTCGCCGTTTTGGATAATTTCCTCTTTGCGCTGCCAAATTAAACTGGCAGTTTCAGGAGCAACGTGTTTTTCAAACAACTTCATCAATTGTTGTTTTTCTTGCTGTTCTCGCAACTGCACGATCGCGCCAGCTAATAGCATCGTACCGATGGGTGCAGCAGTTGGAATAAACCAGCGTCCAAACGTGAATAACAAAATGGCGATCGCCAACCATGTTACGGGCAAAAGTCCTAAAGTTAGCACTCGTCCCCTTGGCCCCTGCTTTAACAACAGCCAGCTAGTAGCGCTCCCTATAATAAGCAACAAAAGCAATACTCCCGACTGCGGTACGGGTTGTAGCAGTCGGTCATTTAGCAAGTTATCAATCACAGCAGCATGAAGGTAGATCCCTGATGTCGGGGGAGTTTGATTGAGCGGTGTCACTAGCGTATCAACTCCCGTAGCCGTGATGCCCACTAAAACAAATTTTTCGGCAAAGGCGTCTTTAGGAACTCTGCCTTCAACCACATCCACAAAAGAATAAGTGGGCGCATCTTGCGTGTTTCCGGGCCAATTGATCAATACGCGCTGGAACTCAGCAGAGCGATCGCCCAAGGCTAAAGGCTGTTCTGGCTTTCCCGTCTGTAGTTGTTTGTTGTCGTTATAAACTTGAAGCATCGCCACGCCCAGCGACGGCAACCCGCGAGCAAATAGCGTGGCGCTGCGGCTAATACCATCTGTATCCGCTTGGTGCAAAATATGACCTTCAGCGGCGGCGGCTTCTTGTAAGTTGGGTATAGTTGCCAGCGGTATTCCCCTGTCATCCCAAGCCCTAGCCAGAACTACATTCCCCTTGGCAAACATGGCATCTGCAAATTGAGCATCTTGGGGGCTGGGTTCGGCAAATAAAATATCAAAACCAATAACTGCTGGCGGCGACGCTTCTAGAGATTGGAGTAACTTGGTATAGCGATCGCGCGTCCAAGGAAATCGCCCGTACTTCCGCAAACTCGCTTCGTCAATCGCAACTACAACCACCCGTTTATCCCAATTTGGCTTAGGCAAAACTCCTATATTGCGAACTTGGAACAGCGTGTTATATCCCAGGTTTTCTAGCGGTTGCAATAAGCCCAACTGCCACGCGCAGATTGATATAACACTAGCGATCGCTCCTGGTAGAAGGGACGGATTGCGGGAGAAATAACGCTGGAAACGAGCCACCACTAATTTAGTTGCCACATTTTTAGAGCCTTTTGTACAGAAACCGATTGACTCTCTTTTTGAGTTGTCATTTGTCCCTTATCTGTTGGCGGAACAAATTGATGCATCCTGTACTATGTGCGTCTTGGTATTGCGTACCAATCAGAGTAATAGCTATTTGCTAATTGTCCTGTTTAGGCCATTTGTTTGTTAAATCGTAATATTCCTCTTTCCCAAGCGGAGTACGAATTACTAGCTTCAAGCTAGAATCCTTTGGCAAAGGCAATACCACATTAATTTTACCCTCTCGATTCATCTCTAAGGGTTGGTCGTTCATAAATACCAAATTTAGCGGATCGACTTGACAAATAACTCGGACTTGGTTGTTTGCCAATCTTGACAAACTTTCCAAAACATATTTTACGTTTTCCTGGTTGGGCTGGGGTCGAGTGGGCGGATCTCCAGGAAAAACTAGGGAAGAATAACCACCCGCTAGACTGACAGTTTTTCCTTTAGCAGTGACGGCGACAGCGCCTTCAAGTGTAGAAATTCCAGTTTTACCGTTTGGGCCGACACCGATGCCAAATACAGTCCCGCGAACGCCAGCAACACCAACCGGACTGCTAAGTTCGAGGCGGGAATTACGGTTGGTTAGGCGTCGTGCTTGTACCCTTGCCTGTCCTTTGGGGACTGAAAGCTGAGTAACTCTGCCGCCATTGCGAGTAATGGAAAGATTTTTTACTTGCAGGGTGCTGTTTTCAGAAATATTGACTGTGGCAATGCCATTATCTACAGCCAAAACAGCGCTGGAGGCTTTCCCGGTAGCGATCGCGCTCCCAGATGCACTGAGGCGATCGCCCACTTTTGCAGGTCGTCCCTGATATGTCACCGTCCCTCGAACTTGCTTCACTTCCAGCCACCGACTCGCAGGCACTTGGATATCGCGAGCCAACAGGGGCAAGGCTAAGGTTACTAAAATAGTGGCTAAGAGCAGCCCTATTAGTCTCGAAGATTGAGGAAGACGCAGTTGCATAGTAAAAAAATTAGTTTAAGTAGCTTTTAAACTACATATACCTCATATAGTTTTCTTACCCGGTTTAGAGGCAATTAAACTGATATCTTCACCTTTGGGGCGATCGCGCCTTCAGGTTGGGGCAATTTCTGCTTCTTTTTCTTTCCTAAAATGCAGTAAATCGTTGTCTGCTGTTCGCGTCCCCGCAGTTGGGTCGTACCTACTTGGTAAGCGTCATAGCGATCGCATACGTGGGCAAAAGTTTTGCCGCTAACAATCAACTTGTAGGGGTTATCTCCTTTTACTTCTTTATTCATTGGTTCCAGTCGCGCGGCAACATTAACTGTATCCCCCAGTACCGAGTAATTTAGTCGCCGCTTTCCCCCCACGCTACCCGCAACCACTAAACCTGTGTGGATGCCGATACCTATTTCAATAGTTGGCTTGCCTTCAGCTTGCAGTTGCCTATTCAGCCGTTTCAGACGTTTCTGCATAGCAATTGCCGCCGCGATCGCGCGATGAGCATCGTGTTTAATTGCTTCTGGATCGGTGTGAACGAAGGGAATGCCAAAAACAGCCATAATTGCATCCCCAATATATTTATCTATAACGCCGCCCCGATCCATAATGCAGTCGGTCATCGCGTCCAAATAACGGTTGAGCCAATCTAGCAACTCACAGGGGGGGAGTTTTTCTGAAATAGTGGTGAAGCCGCGAATATCGCAAAACAAAACTGTGGCGATTGTTTCTTGAGCTTGCAGCTTGCCATTTTGGATAATTTCGTCTTTACGCTGCCAAATTACCTTTGCTGTTTCTGGGGCTACGTGTTTGGCAAACAAGCTCATCATCTCTTGCTTTTCATACTGCTCTCGGATCTGCATGCCGACTCCAGCCATGATCGTTGTGCCTGCGGGTGCTATTAATGGGAGCAACCAGCGATCGTCCATGAAGGATGAAAGCGAGAAGATAATCCAGGCGCTGGGTAAGAGAACAGCGATCGCGGCTCGTTCCCGGACGGAGCGATTGTAGAGCAGCGCCGAGACGGTCGGGCCAAGCGAGAGCAATAAGATAATTACCCAACGATTACGGGGGCTATGCAGCAGCCTGTTATTTAGCAAGTTATCAACCATCGCCGCATGTAGATAAACCCCAGAAGTGGGCGGATTTTGATCCAAAGGCGATCGCATCGTATCAGCGGCTGTTGCAGTTACGCCTACTAAAACAAACTTACCTGCAAAGGTAGAGGCTGGCACTTTCCCTTCAACAACATCAGCATAGGAGAAAGTGCGGGCATCTTGCGCCGCTCCCGGCCAGTTAATCCACACATCTTCGCGTCTATTTCCCTTAGCTAACTCCGGTAGCTTTGCGCCTTCGGGCGACAAGCGCTTAGCAATAGGCGACTTTAAAGGCAATAGATTTTCAGAAAGATTAGAAACTAGAGGCGACACGCTAGAAAAAGGCAATTCTTTATTTTGCCCCTCTGCGCCTATACTCCCGATCTCCTTATTTTCCCCAACTCCGGACTCCGGACTCCGGACTCCGGACTCGGCGACTACTTGCAGCATTGCTAAACCCAGTGCTGGTGTCTTGCCAAAAAAGATGGGCGTCTGACGGCTAATGCCATCGTCATCAGGATTGTGCCAAATCTGGCCAATATTAGCCGCAACTTCTTCAAATTCTGGTATTACTTGCAGGGGATAGCCGCTTTCGTCCCAAGCCATCGGTAATACAACATTGCCGCTAGATGCGATCGCGCTGGCAAATTTGCGATCGCCTTTTCCTGGATCGACGAAGAGAATATCGAAACCAATTACTGCTGGTGGGGATTTTTCTAGCGTTTTCAATAGATCTACATAGCGATCGCGCCGCCAGGGAAATTTACCGTATTTCTTCAAACTCGCATCATCAATTGCAATTACAGCCACCCTTTCATCCCAGGTGCGGTGGGGGATAATGCTCGATTCCGTGCGAACTTGAAACATCCAATTGTAGGCCATCCTTTCCAACGGTTGCCAAATGCCCAGTTGCCACATCCCCACAGATATGACTGCTGCTACCGTACCCGGAATTAAAGCATGATTGTTAGAAACAAAACGCCGAATCCGCCGAAGCCAATTTTTTTCTACCACGATAGCGCCCACCAGACACACACATCATTTCTGCTGAAGATGCTATAAAAATGCCAATGCCTACACAAACTTCCAGCCCTGAAACTGATGGTAAATGCCCCTGATCAAATCTCGATTTAACTTTAACGAGCGCCAAAACCAGAACGTGATGTTGGCACTAAATTGGGAACACACGAAGCCATTACCCAGAAGTAATTAGCATTACATCCTATTAACGCAATATCACAGAAATTTCCTATCGTTCTATTGGGGGATATTGCACTTTGGTTGCATTAATTTTTATTTTTCCCCTGCTCCTATGTTCACTTGGGGGGATTGACCGATGTACCAGTGCTATCGGGAACTTGCAATTCGTAAACCTGTTGATTGCCCAAAGGATTTCGCACTATTAATATAATTTTGCGATCGGATGGTATAGGCACTACAGTATCGAGTTGCCCATCGCCTCCGGTGTCTACCACCGTGCCATTAATTAGTACTAAATTAATGGGGTCAACTGTAGCCGTGACTCGCACTTGCTCCTTGTTTGCAGCATCAAGAATTTGCAATTTTAGTTGAGTGTCGCCTGTGGTAAATCTGGGTGTTGTGGGTGGTTGCCCCGGAATAATTAAAGCAGAATAACCAGGCTCGACTAGGACAGTTTTTTCTTGAGCGCTGAAGGCTATGGTTCCTTGAACGGTCGAAAGAGTAGTTTTACCATTTGGGCTGACAGCGACGCCAAATTCGGTGCCCCGCGTACCAGCAACGCCACCGGGCGTTTCAATTTCATAGCTTGATTTACGGTTCGTAAAGCGCCGCACTTTAGATCTAGTCTGCCCTCGTGCCAGGTAGAAGCGCGTTGTCTTGCTGCCATCGGGCAGAGTTTTTAGGCTCTTGACTGCTATGTTGGTATTTTCCGCAACGTTAATGATGCCAATACCGTCATCGGCAGCTAAAACAGCGCTAGAGCCACTGCTGGTGCTGATGCGATCGCCTTCAACTCGCAGGCGATCGCCAACCTTAACACGGCGTCCGTTACTTGTCACTTCGCCCTTAACCTGCCGCACTTCTACCCAGCGGCTACCCCTTGGAAGTGGTGCGGCTAAAGCTAATGGTAAGGAACTAACGACTACGCTACCTACTAACAGGGATAATCCTAGTAGGGGGATTTGAGCAACAGATAACTTCATCGCCAGCCACAATAGGTGAACACAAAGCCGATCTAAAGACTACTGACAGAAAATAGAGGTTCCACAGCAACTTGGGTATGATCTTTCCTTTTTTACAACTTCACAACACAATTCTTGCGATTTACCGCAGTTCATGGCGGCGAATTGTTTCTACCTGCCTTTTGACGCTGATAGGAGCCTTCAGCTGTTCCTTTTTAATAGGTACGTCACCAGCTCTGGCGGGTATCAACGATGACCACTTTGACGGCAATATATTTGCCCTCTATGGTGGAAATGGCTCTCTCGTACCGCCCCGCGTGACGCTTGCAGATTCCTTTAACCGGAGTAAACCAGCAATTTTGGTGTTTTATGTCGATGACAGCAGCGATTGCAAGCAATTTGCCATCGTAGTTTCGCGGATGCAGGCTTTTTATGGTCGGTCGGCAGATTTGATACCCGTGAACGTGGATGCTATTCCCCTAAAAGCCACCTATGCGCCAACTGAACCGGGCTATTACTATGATGGCGCCGTTCCTCAGATAGTCGTCCTCAATCAGAAGAGTGAGGTTGTCCTGAATCATAAGGGCAAAGTGGCGTATGAGAAGGTAGACGATGTTTTGCGGGAGGTGTTTAACTTGTTGCCACGAGAAATAACACCTGATTTGAAGCAGAGATCGTTTAATGAGTTCAGTAGCGAGTTAGCGAAGTAATCGTTCGCTTTGTGGCGCAGGAGAAACGAGCAGCGATCGCCTAGTGTCGCCAAAACTTGTTTCCCCTGCCCTAAACTGGTAGCAGGCTTCTAGCCTGCTACACAATAAAAGATGTCTACCATATTTCCCGGCAAGAGCGGTTAAACTATCTCCAAGTGCGGCCAGAGGGTGTTTAAATGTCTAAACTCTACACCACAGAAGAACTGATCGAAATCTTGGCTATGGAACGCCGCGCCTGCCTCAACGGGCAGCGTCTCAACTTGGCTGCTAAGACTTCTGGCGTCAACCCGTTAATTGACAAGTTTCTCAAAGCTGATGGCATCCAAAAGTTCACAGCTTATCAAGACTTTAAAGCCGCTGTTCACCGCTACCAAAAGGAAAACGGTGTTTCAGGCATTGTCTGGCGACAGTTAAGTATTAAAGGTAAAAGCCTGCACTATCCCGTCATCGACGATCAGTTAATTGCTTTGCCTCGTGATGTGGAGACGCTAAAGGCGGCGAAAGCTTCTGTCGTGCCATTCTGGCATGAAGTGACGGCGGGAATGCACTTATATCTTAGTGTTAATAATGGCAAAGAACATCGGCTGATTGCACCAGATGATGTGGGCAGAATTGGTTATAGAACTGAATGGGCTAGCATCTGGAAGTGGGAGAAGTCAGAATTCTTGGAAATAGTTTTGCAGCTAGCATGGGGAAAACCAGAGGAAGCCGCTTATAAACGCGGATGGCCGAATTCTGGCAGCGAGTATGTTCATGCAGTAAATCCCGGCAATCGTCCTATTTGTTAAGGCTGGTGCAGGCAAGTTTTTATATGGTTCGGCTACTGAGTGCGTCTGGTTAGCACAGTAAATAAACTATTGGTTGGAAGCACTTTAGGTTTGCAAAGATACACACACTACACGAAAAAAGTTTGCGAAGGTAGAGTTTTTTTGCTGCGTTTTTTGTTGTTGAGCGTTTTACTTTTAACAAATACAGAATGAACTTATTAAACATTGTCCAATTGCCTCAAATCGGCAGTATTAAGGCATTAAATTCCGCTGTTTCATTTTTTTTGATAGACAAACTCTTCAAGTAAGATTTTTATGGCTCTTAATAATTCATCAGGTTCCACAGGTTTGGTAAGATGACGTTGGAACCCAGAAGCGATCGCCAACTGGCGATCGCTCTCTCCAGCATAAGCCGTTAGCGCGATCGCCGGAATTTTTCCACCCTTTTCAGGGGGTTGCCTTCTCAGCAGGCGCATCAGCATATAACCATCCATATCAGCCATCCCGACATCGCAGACTAATACATCTGGCAAGGATTGTTCTATCAAGTTAAGGGCTTCTGATGCAGAGGCAGCAACTCTCACTATTGCACCAGCTTGCTCCAAAATAAATGAAACAATATCTCGAATATCTGGTTCATCGTCCACAACCAAAATTTGTAATTTCATGAGATGAATCATCGAAGTCGTCTGGGGATAGTCAGGGGGTGTTTGGGTTGAAGCTGGCAGCAATGGCAACCTGACAATAAAAGTAGCTCCTAAGCCTTCACCTGGACTTTCTGCCCAGACATTTCCGCCATGTAATTCAACTAGATGACGGACAATTGCCAACCCCAACCCCAATCCACCAAACTTGCGAGTGGTTGTGCCATCTTCCTGCCGGAAGTATTCAAACACATAGGGTAAAAACTCTCGCTCGATCCCTTTACCATTATCCTTGACTTGAATTTGAGCGTAAGTATCTATTTGCTCTAAGCGAATTTCTACAGCTCCTCCAGAAGGCGTAAATTTAATAGCATTGGAAACCAAGTTCCAAATCACCTGTTGCAGGCGGGTAGAGTCTCCCAAAACTTGAAATACTCGATTTTGAATTTTGGATTTGGGGTTATTAGTGTCTTTCAATCCAAAATCTAAAATAATAAATTGCAAATCAATTGCTTTTGCTTCTGCTGCCAGCCTAACGGTTTCTAACGCCGCTTCAATGGTAGCTGTAAGGTTGACTGGTACCGTGTTCAAAACCAGCTTGCCGCGTAAAATTCGAGAGACATCGAGCAAGTCTTCAATTAGTTGAGTTTGTAGCTTGGCATTCCTTTCAATGGTTGCTAGCGCCTGCTTTGTCTTTTGTTCATCAAAGGTACGAGATTGTAACAGTTTTGCCCAGCCAAGAATTGGGTTTAGGGGCGATCGCAGCTCATGGGACAATACTGCCAAAAATTCATCTTTGATACGGTTTGCGGTTTCAGCTTGTTCGCGGGCAGCTTGTTCGCGGGCAAGCAATTGTTCTCGTTCGGATTCAGCTTGCTTTTGCTGTGTTATATCTCGCGAGATGACGACCAATTGTGCAACTTGTCCTGATGCATCTCGAATCGGGGTAATGACGCTATCCCAGCATTTAGGCTCGTTCTTGGTAATCTGGCAGTAGCAGTAGCCTTGAAATTGACCGATGTTACCTGCTTTGGCGGCTGCGATCGCCGTCTTTGCACGCTCCAAGTCTTCGTCGTGCCAAAAATCAAGCCAGTCGGTATTCAGCAGAGGCGTAGGATCGTCAATCTCCAACAGGGACAGCCCGCCTGTATTGATGTAGAGGATTTGTCCGTCTAAAGTTAAGACTTTGATGCAGTCGTTACTGCTCTCCAGAATGCGTTGCTTTAGCTCTTCACTTTCTCGTAGGGCTTCTTCGGCTTGTTTGCGCTCGGTAATGTCGAGCGCGGTTCCGATGAACCCAATAGCTTGGCGGGACGCCCCTTCGCCCTCGAATTGCACCTGCCCATTAGCTAACACCCATCGCTCAGTTCCGTCATCCCACACAATACGGTAGTCAATCTCGTAAGTCCCTGGCGAACTGGGAGCGAGTGCAGCGCTGATGGCATTAACTACACGTTCTCGATCGTTAGGGTGGATGCGTTCTAATACCCTTGGTAGGGGAAGAACAGTATCTATCTCGCCCCAGATCTCGCACATTCGCTTGTCCATTTCAACGAGGTCTGTCTTAGGGTTATAGCGCCAAGTTCCAAGCCGACCTACCTGGATGGCGAGCCGCGCACGCTCCTCACTTTGTTGCAGTGCAATTTGTGCCTGTTCGCGTTCGGCTTCAACGCGCTTGCGATCGCTAATGTCTCGAACGATGACTTGGGCAGCCCATTTACCCTGGTAAGTAAAGGGAAGCGCAGCCACCTCAACATCAACAACGGTACCATCCAGACGCAGCCATTTCTCTTCAAGCAACGGTATAACCTGGGTGTTTCTAAGTTGCTCTATCCGCTCCACCACAGCACTTCGATATTCTGGGCTAATCATGTCAACCACTCGCTTACCCAACAACTGCTCTTTTTCGGTTGCGCCAAAGAGACTGACAGCCGCTTGGTTTGCAAATACAAACCTACCCTCGCTTTGAATAAAAATTCCATTAGGAGAAAGTTCTACCAGTTGACGATAACGGGTTTCGCTCTCTTGTAGGGCTAATTCAGCTTGTTTGCGCTGCGTGATATCGGCTGTAAATACTGATAGCCCATTTGCTATTGGATAGACGTAGTGTTCGTACCACCGATTTTGGGGAGGAAAAAAGTATTCAAACTGAATTGGCCTTTGCTCTACAACGGCTCGATGAAACTCGGTTTCGATTAAACTGCCGCCTATCACAGGAAACACATCCCAAATTCGCTGACCTAGCAACGCGGCTTTGGGCACTTGACTTAATGCAGCCGCGCGATCGTTGGCATATACAAAACGCCAATCGCAATCCAACACCACAAAAGAGTTGTTGATACTGGATAAAACTGATTCCAGCCGGGCTTTAACCGATTCTGCTTCCTGCCGCAGTACTTGTTCTTGTTGCACGGCTTCTTTCCGCAGGCGTGACAGTTTGAGATTGGCTTCGACTCGCGCTAGCAATTCCCGTGCGGAAAACGGTTTGATCAAATAATCATCAGCTCCCGCTTTCAGCCCTTCCACCCGCGCCTCTTCTCCAGCACGGGCAGACAGCAAAATAATCGGAAGTTCTCTTGTCGCTGGGTCAGTCCGCAGTTCTCTGAGCAACCCAAACCCATCGAGTTGAGGAATCATAACATCTGTCAGCACCAGATCGGGAGCCTGTTGCCGAATAATTGCCGCAGCCGTCATTCCATCCGCTACGGTTTCTACTTCATATTGGTGACTCAATAACCGCCTCACATAGTCACGCATATCAGCGTTGTCATCGACAAAGAGGATTCGTGCAGAAGGATTTGAGGGGTGGAGGGGCTGAGGAACACAGGAGAAGATGTCTAGCTTGCTGCCTTGCTCCCCTGCCTCCTCTGGTAGCCAGCATAATGCTTCCTCAATGTAAGGAGATGCACCTGTTGCAGTTGAAGCGAGCGTTCGAGTTGAGGCAATTTGGTTTTGGGGAAGATGAAGAAAGCCTGTAGGAATTGACACTGTGAAACAGCTACCTTGCCCTTCCAAGCTGGTAACGGCAATTGTTCCACCATGCAACCGCGCTAACTCTTGCACGAGAGATAAGCCGATTCCCGACCCTTCGTAGGTTCTTCCTCTGGCTCCGGGTACGCGATGAAACCGCTCAAACAAATGAGGTAAATAGCTTTCTGGAATGCCAATACCCGTATCGCGCACATCCAGTTCTACACGATCCGTGTAAGAGCGCAAGCTCACCCGAATTTCGCCCTCGAAGGTGAATTTGAATGCATTAGACAGCAGATTGAGAACAATTTTCTCCCACATTTCGCGATCGATGTAAATCGGCTCCGGGAGAGGAGGACAGTCTACCACCAGTTGCATACCTGTGCGTTCGATGGCAGAACGAAATACGCTGGCAAGTTCGCAGGTGAAGGTGGATAGATCTGTGGGTTCATAGGCTGCGTCAATCCTACCCGCTTCTATGCGCGAGAAATCCAGGAGTGTATTGATTAACTTCAACAATCGCAGGCTGTTGCGTAAGCTGACTTGTAGTTGGTTGCGTTGGTTCTTTGAGAGTGGCTCGTTCCCTAGCAATGTTTCTTCTAAAGAGCCAAGCATCAGCGTTAAGGGAGTCCGCAATTCATGGCTGATGTTGCTGAAAAAGGTGGTTTTCGCGCGATCTAACTCAGCCAGTGCTTCTGCCCGTTTGCATTCGGCTTCATAGGCATCAGCATTGGCGATCGCTGTCGTTACGTTACTCGCAACCAAATCAAAAAAGCCGCGATATTCATCATCAAATTCTCGTCGAGGACTAATGCCAAGCACCAAAGCTCCTGCTAACTGTTGCTTTTGCCCAGTAGCAATTGGCATCACTAAAGCAGCATTGGGAGAATCTGGCCAAGCGCCTCCCGGTAACGCTCCAAATCGGGTTGGCAAATCTTCAATTAGCTGCGCCTGAAGTGTTGATTTAACTCTAGCCAGATTCCATAGATCGATTGCTTGAGTTAAATCAACTTGTTGGAGACTCTTGGCGGCTCCTATCTCAATGCCTGCTGTTCCAGTTAGGCGAGCTTGTCTTCCAATGTCCTCGTCAACTAAATACAGTAGGGCAAACGGAACATCGTAAGGATTTTTGGCGAGGGTGTGAGTGGCAATGCGGCAAGCTTCCTCAACTGTTTTTGCTTCTACACTATTGCTTGCCAGGTCGCGCAACGTCTGGAGGCGACGCTCACCTACAATTTGCTTTGTTGTTTCGCTGCAAGCACAGAAGACTCCCTCAACGTTGCCGCTCTCATCTCGCACGGGGCTGTAGGAGAAGGTGAAGTAGGTTTCTTCTAGATAGCCATTACGATTCATCAGCAACAGCAAGTCTTCAGACCAAGTGGGTTGACCTGTACTGCGGACGCTATCAGCAAGTGGGCCTATAGCATCCCAAATCTCCGCCCAACAGTCTTTGGCAGACTGCCCTAAAAACTGGGGATGCTTGCTGGCTCCGAGAATGGGACAGTAGGCATCGTTATAGAGGCTGATATATTCAGAACCCCACCAGACGAACATGGGGTGGCGAGAGTTCAAAATAATACTCACAGAAGTTTTTAAACTCTGAGGCCACTGGGAAACGGGGCCTAAAGGCGTTTGCGACCAATCGTGCGATCGCATTAATGCGCCCATCTCACCACCGCCTGCAAACAGATCCACTGTCATCATCACCTCTTGTCGGATTCCTGCGTTACATCACACTACGTTTCGATAAGCTTGTTGCTTCGGGAGAGAGCATACTGGCTAAAAATTTTCCCTGCCTGCGTCTGGGTTAATGCCAACGCGGGAGGTCTGGAAATGCCGCATCATCCCAATGACAAATCGCGATCTCGATCAGAGCGCTCTTTGCGGGTTGATTGAAGGAGAAGAGAATAAAGGGGCCTTTGGCTCATATTCCCAAGCTAACGTGTTTGAGCAAAATTCTTGGGGCTGCAACAAGCAGGCAATCCAGATTTATCAACTGGTAAGTATATAAAAAGCCAGAAAATCGACTACTACATATTTCGCCATATTTTACCTATCTACCTTATCGACTTTCAGGCTGAGTGCGTATGTAAAATCGATATTTTTTATCTATCCCATCAAACCCAGTTCCCCTTTCAGCTCTAAATTATAGGTTTGTTAAACATCAGGAGACTATTCATCTCTTGCCTTTAGAAACTCTGTTACAGAAACACCGACGCCTTGTGTTAAATTGCCCCTATGTAAGCGATTGATGGTTTATGTTCCTCAAATTAAGAAGCATTTGAGCCATTAAAATTAAGTAGCCCAACCCGCCAAGGAAACTATATCGAGCATGTATACAGACCGTCTAGCGACCGGAATCTCAGGTCTCGATGAGGTTCTTTATGGTGGATATATCCCTGGCCGAGCCTATTTAGTGCGGGGTGGGCCAGGAACAGGCAAGACAACCCTGGGATGGCACTTCCTCTTTGCCGGAGTCGCGGCTGGGGAAGCAGTCCTGTTCATCACATTAGGAGAACCCGTTACACAGCTTCTACAGTCGGCACGCGAGCTAGGATTTGACCCAACGCAAGTCAAGTTTCTAGACCTTAGTCCCTCTTCTGACTTTTTTGCAGAAGTCCAGACCTATGACATCTTCACACCAGCGGAAGTTGAACGGGAACCGACGACTCAGCGGATTGTCGAGCAGGTACAAATGCTGAAACCGCAGCGAATTTTTATTGATGCGATGACCCAGTTTCGCTACTTTGCGACAGATGCGTTTCAGTTTCGCAAGCAAGCGTTGTCCTTTCTGCGGTTTTTAGTAGAGCAAGGAGCAACGGTTCTCTTAACCTCAGAAAATAGCCCAGAAGCACCTGATGACGATTTACAGTTCATGAGTGATGGCGTCATTACGCTCAATTTCACCGCACAAGCGCGGACGCTATCGATTTCTAAATTTCGGGGATCTGACTTTCGCGCGGAGTCTCATTCCATGCGCCTTACCAGCACTGGAGTGAAGATATTTCCCCGCTTAGTGCCAGAAATCTATACGCAGCCGTTTACGCTCGAAAACATTTCTTCTGGAATTCCAGAGCTTGATGAATTACTGCATGGCGGGTTGGAGCGCGGCACTATTACGATTATTAGTGGTCCAAGCGGGGTCGGCAAAAGCACCCTGGGACTCCAGTTTATGAAGGAAGCGGCGGGTCGAGGCGAACGTTCCGTGATTTACAGCTTTGAGGAGTGGCAAGAGACCCTAGTGCGGCGGGCACAAGCGATCAACATTCCCGTCCATGCCATGCTGAACCTGGGGACGTTATCGGTCGTGCAGGTGTCGCCTCTGCACTACACACCGGATGAGTTTGCCAGCCTGGTGCGGTTGGAAGTTGAAGAACGACAGGCGCGGATTGTGATGCTTGACAGCGTGGCAGGCTATCGACTGTCGGTGCGAGGCGAGGATCTGGTTAGCCACATCCATGCCCTATGCAAGTATTTGCAAAGCCAGGGAGTGGCAGTGCTGTTGATCAATGAGGTGGAGGCGATTACAGGGGAGTTTCGCGCTACAGAGGTTGGTATCAGCTATCTGGCAGACAATCTTATGTTTCTGCGCTACCTGGAGATGAAGGGGGAGTTGCGGCGGGCGATTGGGGTTTTGAAGAAGCGGATGACAGATTTTGAGAAAACCCTGCGGGAGTTTGAGATCAGTCGCTATGGGATCAAGGTCGGGAAGCCGTTAACAAATATGCGGGGAGTGCTGCGGGGAGTTCCGGAACTGCTGGACGAGGAGTAATCTTGAGTTTCACTTTCTGTTATTGTCACGTTTTAGGGAATTAACCATGAACCGGATTCTACTATTTCTAGAAAACAGCGAGAATCGTCGGTTACTGGAAGAATTTCTGAGCTTCCGCTATGAGGTGCGTGTAGGAAACTCTTTATTGCAAACAAAACAGGCGGTTCCTATGCTGGATGAGCCGTTCGATCTGTGTATTTTGGATGGAGTGGCCTTGAATCATCTGTGGGAGTGGGCACGCGCCAAAAAAGAAATGGAGCAGCCTGTATTTCTGCCGTTTCTGTTAGTAACTCCGCAATCTCAGGTGAAGTTGCTGACCCGTCAGCTTTGGCAGAGTGTGGATGATTTGATTAGCAAGCCGATCGAAAAGTTGGAATTACAGGCGCGAGTAGAAATGCTGCTGCGATCGCGGCAACTGTCGCTACAACTGAAGGCAAGCAATCAACAGCTTCAAGATGAGATTGCTCAGCGCGATCGCGCTGAAGCCGAGCGTGAAATGGCGATCGCTGCTTTGCAAGACAACGAACTTCGCTTCCGGCGGCTGACTGAATCTAATGTAATTGGCATGATTGTGGCTGATTTAAAGGGCAATATTGTTGATGCCAATCAGGCGTTTCTCAATATGGTGGGCTATACATCTGAAGAGTTGCAGATGGGGACAATTCAGTGGCAAGCGATGACACCACCTGAGTATCAGGCGTTAGATCTACAAGGAATTGAGAAACTGCGCTCGACTGGCTTGCTCACGCCGTTTGAAAAAGAATATATTCACAAAGATGGCAACCGCGTCCCTGTAGAGGTCGGTGGTGCGTTGCTTGATGCGGTCGAGCAAACTGCTGTATGTTTCGTGTTGGATATTAGCGATCGCAAACGAGCTGAAGCAGAAACCCAACGCGCACTTGCACGAGAACGAGAAATCAACGAGCTGAAGTCTCGCTTTGTCTACATGGTTTCGCACGAATTCCGCAACCCGTTGAATATCATTTCTGGTTTTGTGCGTCTCCTCGAACGCCAGGGAAATCGGCTTGAGCCAGAGCGTCAGGCAGACTTTTACCAGCGCATCAAGTCCGCCATTGACAGAATGACTACCCTGCTAGACGATGTATTGCTAATTGGCGAAACAGAAACGAATCGTTTGTCATTTCAGCCTGCACCGCTAGAAGTCATATCCTTTTGCCAGTCTTTAGTTGAAGACCTTAAAATCGCTAACGACGAGGTTGAGATCGGCTTTATCTATACAGTCGAAAGCTTGAACGCTAATCTCGACAGCGCCCTACTGCGTAACATTCTCGGAAATTTGCTCTCGAACGCTATTAAGTATTCAAGTGCAGGTAGCCCAGTGCAACTTTATTTATCGTGCGAGGCTGATGTCCTCACTTTTAAAGTGCAGGATACCGGAATTGGCATTCCCCCAGAGGCACAGACACGATTGTTTGATGCCTTTTATCGAGCAAACAATGTGGACAGCAGAGCAGGTACTGGGTTAGGTTTGGCGATCGTCAAGCAGTCTGTAGATCTGCATGGTGGCACGATTTCAATTGAGAGCGAAGTTAATGTTGGCACAACCTTTATTGTCACTCTTCCCCTCAGCAAGCATCTGCACCAAAATTAATCTTGGTTGCTGATAATAGCGAGATACATTAACCTTATTTCTGGGCAAAATGTGCTAGACGCGATCGCACCAGCAAGTCATTCAGCGCCTCTTTAGCAGAAGTCGTTTCAGGTAAACTACTAGCCTTACTCGCCGCCTCCAATTCGCCGCACAAATGCTGAAATTGCTGCTGATGAAACTCTATATCAACATCATCTAAAATAGCTTTTTCTGCACCTGACAACTTCCTAGCAATTAGATCGGGTATGTATTGCAATTTGAAGGCTTCGTTTAGATGCACTAGATTAGCTTCCACTTCCCCCGTTCGCATTAAATGAATTCCGGTTAATAGCACCCTGTATATATATAACAATGGCTTAATTCTTCGTTCTTTATCGAAGAGCCGCCATTGCGTTTGGGCAAATCCGAGGTAATGGTGAACGTGATGGCGCGTAATGCAGTTTTTGGCAGTAACTTTTAATTCTTCATGAGCTGGATTCGTATGAAGAATTAAGGGTGAATAAAGTTGCTCTAAGACATAGCCGTTCTTTTTGAGTAGTAGGGAAAAGAACTTCTTGATATCGTGAGTTACCAGATCGATTTCCAGCCCATCTTGGAATTGCGATATTTCGATAGTCTCTCGCCCAGGATCTAGTCCAAGAACTTCCGATACTGGCAAAATGTGCGCTCCCCGCAAGTCATAATCGGAATCTGGCGATGGAAAGCCATACAGATGCGCTCCGCTTATTGTTGCGAACAAAAGCGGATAAGGCTGATTAGAAATTACATTTGTTAGCTGCTGTTTATTGTCCATATTTTAACGGAGTTTTTCTGCCTTGCAGTATAGCTTTGTTGGCGCTTCACCGAAGTATTTAAATAAGGCAGGACAGAGCCAACCCTCCATATTTTTTTGCTCCCAGTTATACCAGTTTCCGCCGTACTCGTTTCTTTGCCAAATAAGTTCTGCTTGATATCCTGGAAAAGGGTTTCCAGAAAACAAAAGCTTGAAACCTTTTTCGGCATTCGGGATATCCTCAACGAGAATATCAATCATCTGCGGTATACCGCTAACAAATGGCTCCCGTACAAGTCCGACTCGTTCATCGTCAAACACCCAGGTATGCTCGCACCGATAGGGGAAAATAACCATCATTGCGTTAGACATCGGTTCAGCCTTACAGTAAATTTTTTGTGGCGCTACACTAAAATACTTGAACAATGGTGGACTTAGCCACCCTTCTAAATTTTTATCTCCCCAGCTATACCAGTTACCGCCATACTGTTCTTTCACCCAAATTAATTCTGCTTGATACTCTGAAAAAGGCACTAGGGAAAACAACAGTTTAAACCCTTTATCGGCATTGGGAATATCCCCAGCGAGAGCATCAATTATTGCAGGCATACCGCTGACAAAGGGTTCTTTGATAAGCCCAATAGTCTCATAGTCAAATACCCAATAATCTTCATGCCGATAAGGAAAAATTACTATCTTTGTGTCGAACATAAAATTACTCTCAATAAGGAATTTTGTGGGTAGGCAAAAGCTCCTAGCCATAGTTACCAGGCGGGAGATTGGTAACTAGAATATCCCCGCTCTGCATCGACAGTGAGGCGCACGTTAACATTTATTAAGACCACTAGGAGCGATCGCTTCATATATGTGCCGATTACTAGGCTATCTCGGAAAACCACTTTCACTGGATCGTCTGCTGTTCAAACCAGAACACTCGCTGATTGTCCAAAGCTACGAACCCCGCGAGATGACCTCCGGCGTGGTCAATGCTGATGGCTACGGCATCGGCTGGTATCACTCTACGCGAGAAACTGACCCCTTCGTATACAAAAACCTGCTGCCCATTTGGGGTGATGTTAACCTGCCCGCCCTCAGCCGTTACATCGAGTCAGGGTGCATAACTGCTAACATTCGCAGCGCTACCACTGGTCAATCTGTCGATTTGAGTAATTGCCAGCCCTTTAGTCGCAAGAGTCTGTTATTCACTCACAACGGCGCCATCAAAAACTTCCGGCAATCTTTATATCGACCAATCCGCAACTTACTAAGTGATGAGGCTTACCAAGCAATAGACGGCTCTACCGATTCCGAACACCTCTTCGCGATGATGATTAACGAATTGGTAGCTAACCCAAATATTAGTCTAGAAAAAGCCTTGTACACCACGTTAACTACCCTAGCTGAGTTAGCCAAAACTCATCAAGTGGAAGTTTCTGCAAACATAATTGTCAGCGATGGCGATCGCATGGTCGCTTCTCGTTTTGCCCAAGGTGTCGCCACTCCCTCTCTCTATTGGCTGCGGGACGATCCATTATTCCCAGAGGCAGTAGTTATTGCCTCCGAACCGTTATTTACTAGCAATTGGAATAAATTACCCGAACGAAGCATTATTAGTGTGGGGGAAGACCTTGACGTTCAAATCGCTCAATTCTAAACCACTCCATCCCAGCACCCTCGATGAACGACGACAGCAGATAAAACAGTGGATGCAGCGCTGCCGTAACGGAACGCTGGCGCTGTTTGAAGGCATCAACTACGAAACTTTCTGTCGTCAAGTTCATCCCGACTTCAGCCCGATTGGTTGGCATCTAGGCCACATTGCCTATATCGAGGCAATGTGGCTGCTAAATCGTTGTGCTGGCATTTCTTTTGAACCCCCCGTTAGCAAGGGGGGGAAAAGCAATTTGACCCAATATCAACGCTTATTTGCTGCTGATGGATTGCCTAAGCACGAACGGGTTTATCTACCGACACTCTCGGAAGTTCGCTGCTACCTGGATACAGTCAGAAAACAGGTGTTCGATTACCTGGAAATAGCGCCAATAGATTCGCAGGAACGCTTGTGGCGCTGGTTAATTCAGCATGAAAGCCAGCACAGCGAAATTATCAGCTTTGTGCTGCAATTGCAACAAGGCGCGATCGCTCCTCAGTGGTCTGGCATCAACCGTCAGCAGTCAGAAAAACAACACTCAACTGACAACAGCCAACTGACCGAAATGGTGGAAATTCCAGCAGGTGAGTTTGAGATGGGTAACGACTCTATCGACGCGCTGGATAACGAGCTACCAGTCCATCGAGTATATTTGGATACCTACCAAATTGACCGCTATCCCGTCACCTGCGGCCAGTATCGCGCGTTTATGGAAGCGGGGGGCTACCGCGATCGCCACTTGTGGTCAGATGCGGGCTGGAAATGGCTTGAGGATAATCCTGTAAACCAACCGCTTTATTGGGTGGATGCCGCAGAGTGGGACAATTACCCTGTTTGCGGTGTAAGTTGCCACGAAGCCGAAGCCTATGCCCGATTCGCGGGTAAGCGCCTCCCAACCGAGGCGGAATGGGAAAAAGCCGCTAGTTGGGATGCAGCAACAACCAGCCGCCGCACTTACGCTTGGGGGGAAACTACACCAGACGCGCACCGATGCAACCATGACAACGCGGTGGGACATACAACGCCAGTAGATGCCTATCCAGGCGGACAAAGTGGTTATGGTGTTTGCGATACTCTAGGCAACGTCTGGGAGTGGACTGCTTCCTGGTTCGATGGCTACGAGGGTTTTGTGAGTTATCCTTACGCTGGTTATTCCAAAGCTTATTTCGATGGACAACATCGAGTGCTAAAGGGAGGAAGTTGGGCGACTCGTCCTTGGGCGTTGCGGTGTGCTTTTCGCAACTGGTATTATCCTGAAGTGCGTCAAATTTTGGCTGGATTTCGATGTGCTTTGTAAGGGGGATTTATAGTCCGGCCTTGACGCTTGGGGGGTTAAGTAGCCAGGGTAGTGGGAAAATGCGAAAAGAATCGGAATCAGCAGGAAGTATCTAGCCCAGGCGCGATTTTATTGCTAAAGGCTTTGTGTTTCAATGACTGATAGCTTTAGCAAGCGATTTTGCGAGTGCGATCGCTCCCACACAAACCGGAGGTTGAATGACAATTTCTAAAACTGCAAGCAGCAATGTATCTTCCCCATACACTATAGAAAAACGCTTGCAGCTACAGCATTTACTTAGTTCTACCCAAGCAAAAGAAATAAAACAAGTTGACGGTAGCGATGTTGTTAAGGGTTTAAGTCAAACTCCCAAATCGTTACCGCCTCGCTATTTTTACGATGACAAAGGTTCGCAGCTGTTTGAGCAAATCTGTGAGTTACCGGAATATTATCTAACACGCACGGAAACTGCTATTTTGCAGAAATATGCGGGTGAAGTTGCGAGTTTTACAGGTGCGTGCGAACTGGTGGAACTGGGTAGCGGTAGTTCAACTAAAACCCGCGTTCTGTTAGATGCTTATCAGGAATTAGGCTATCCGCTGCGCTATCTACCAATTGATGTTAGTGCGGGAATTTTGGAAAATAGTGCTAAAGATTTGCTGGCTGATTATCCATCGCTACAGGTAAATGGAATAGTAAGTACCTATGAGTTGGCGTTGGAAAATTTACCAGCAGCCGAGTTACCAAGCCGCGCGATTTGTTTTATTGGTAGCACGTTGGGTAATTTGAAGCCAGAAGAGTGCGAGCGCTTCTTTTCACAGATTACTTCTGCTCTCCAGGTCGGGGAGTATTTCTTGTTAGGGATAGACTTGCAAAAGCCAGCACATCTGTTGAATGCAGCCTATAACGATAGCCAGGGAGTAACGGCTGCTTTTAATCTGAATATGTTGGAGCATTTGAACTGGAAATTTGATGGCAATTTTGACACGACGCAGTTTGAACATTGGGCGTTTTATAACGAATCGCAGCACCAGATTGAGATGCATTTGAAGAGTAAGCGATCGCAATCTGTGCATTTACGCGCCTTAGATTTAACCGTTGAGTTTGAGATGGGCGAGACAATTTTAACTGAAATTTCTCGCAAATTTGATATCAATGTTATGCAGCAGTATCTGGAAGCACGGCGTCTAAAACCTCTGCAAGTTTGGACAGATGCGGATCGGTGGTTTGGCTTGGTGTTGTGTCAACTGCAATCGGCGTAATCAACAAGCAATATCGCTCAACTAAATAGGTTTTATTTTTTAGAGGCGCATCTCCATGCGCCTTTAACGCAAGTTTAAAAAATTAGCCTGTTTAATTTATGAACCAAGATGCACTACCAACCGCAGAATGTTTTACAAAAGTTTTAAAAAATTACATATAGCCTAAAAAAAATCAACAAGCGATCGCGTTGTTGAAAATATACTATTTGAAGCTCAGATAGTCTTGATGAAATACACATTTATCTTTCTAATTTTAGGAACTTATCTAATCGTAATTAGCTTTAAATTGGGAATATTGGGATGGCTGCTTTTTTGGTGTGGTGTTAGTTTTATTACCCTCGGCGCGGCATATGGATGGCTAGGGGCGCGAGTATTTGGCAAAGGGTCAGATGGTAGGATGGCATGGTGGGCTATGGCTTTATTGATGCCATACTTATTGTTAACCTGGGCAATCTGGCACTTGCAAATAAGAATAGGAAAAGAGGATAGTTGGAACGCGATCGCGCCTAATATATGGTTAGGGCGCAGACCATTTGTTAAAGACTTGCCAGATAATATCAGTTTGATAGTCGATTTAACAGCAGAATTCTCAGAATCTCAGAAAGTTATTGCAGGCAGAGATTATATTTGCGTCCCCACATTAGATGCATCTGTACCTGACGATAAAACCTTTCGAGAACTAATAGAAAAAGTCTCAGCTTGGCAAGGAAATATTTATATCCACTGTGCCCTTGGACACGGAAGATCGGCAACAGTCGTCGCTGGTGTACTTGTGGCAAAAGGGCTTGCAGATAATGTCGATCGAGCAGAGGAAATTATCAAAAAAAAGCGTCCTGGAATTGAGATTAGTAAAGCCCAGCGTCGCTTGCTTAATAGGGTAGTTACTTAAAGCTAAAAGCTGCAACCGCAAGACAACCCCAGCCAATTAGAAAAGCAGCTCCACCAAGGGGAGCGATCGCGCCCAACCACTTTATACCGCTGAAACTCAGGGCGTACAAACTCCCTGAAAAAAGTGCTATGCCAGCGATGAAAGCAACCCCAGATGCAACTAGGAAAGAGTGGGATGTTTCGGCGCGACTTAATAATAAGGCTACCACTAACAGTGCCAAAGCGTGATACATCTGATAACGAGCGCCAGTCTCGAAAATTTCGATAGCGCGATCGCTGAGTTTTTCCCTGAGAGCGTGCGTCGCAAATGCACCAGCAGCAACAGATAAACCAGCTAAAATAGATGCGATCGCTAGAAAAATTTGAGTAATCATAATCTCAGTAACTTTTATCTAATATTAACCTTTGCGCCTGCTTTTTCCAACTGCGCCTTGATGCTTTCGGCTTCATCCCTGGTAACGCATTTTTTAACAGGTTGTGGTGTAGCTTCTACTATGTCTTTGGCGTGCTTCAGACCTAACCCTGTTATTTCCCTTACCGCTTTGATAATGGCAATTTTATTAGAGTTGGGAGAATCTTCTAAAATTACATCGCATCTTTCTTGAGCTTCTGTTGTAGGGATAGTATTGGAAGAATATAGGTAGCGATCGCTCGTTCCGGATATGAGGAAATAATAAGAAATTCCCCCTTCCTCGCTTACGTTAAAACTACCATCAAACTCTTTAGCTTTTTCATCCAAATATTGCTTCGCTTGCTCTGCTGTTAGCTTCGCCTCCATTGCAAAGTTTAGAACTGTGATATTCCCATCACCTTCTTTGATTAGTCGGTAAAAAGTAGACTGGACGCGATCGCGGATTTCTTGCTTGTGGTCTTTGTAAGATTCCCACGCCAGCCAGCTACCCGCTCCCATTAAAGGCAAACTATAGACAAGACAAGTGAGAACCTGGCTTATTATCTTATCTCGTTTAGTCTCTTTGCCAAAAGGTTGATAAACCGCAAGTAATAAGAAAAAAAAGCCTAAAGTCAGTAGGAACCCCGCAGCGCCTTTTTTGATTGGCTTCATAGTTCTAGGTGATGTGTTTAATATGCCGAATCGTTAACGCGATCGCTACTATATCTACACTTCCCTTCGGGTTAATTCCTAACTTTTAGCAAACCCTCCCCCTAGTTCGGGAAAATAATACGCAACTCCACCATTATCACTTACATTAAAGTTAGCGTTGAACTCTTCGGCTTTTTCATCCAAATATTGTTTAGCGGCTTCTCCTGATAGTTTTGTATCCATCGCAAAGCGCATCACTGTAATGTTGCCATTCCCTTCTTGGACGAGTCGAAAAAAGCTAGAACGCAGGCGATCGCTCATTTCTTCTTCAGCTTGTTGCTTTAAACCCCGCCTTAGCCAGCCTGCGGTAATAGTCCCAGATACTCCTAACAACAAGAAAGGCGAAGTTATAATTAAATTTACAGCGATATTTTCGGCTTTACTCATCGGCTTTTGGCCTTTCTCAGGAGGAACTAACATGAGGCATATAAAAAGCAGCAAGCCGATTCCTATGCTAAAAGAGCCGCCGATGAGTAACGTTTGGGCAAACCTTTTTTTGGCAGGATTCATAAATCGCAGCTAATTTACTCGAAGATTGCTGCGATCTTAACCTCATTTTCGCGTAGCTTCCAGTATGCGCGAAAAGTAAAAACGGGTGCGAGTCATAGCCTGTCGCTGAATTGAAAACCCAGCACTTTCAAGAATCTTCACAACATCAGCTTCGCGATGCAGATAAGCCCTAGTTGCTTTACTAGGGCCAGGGAAAAAACTGCCAATTTTCTTTAGCAAAGTCAAGGCGCAAGTTTTAGGCGCGAAGCTGAGAATCACGCGAGATTCTGCCATAGAACTGAGATGATTTATCATCTCCGCTGCTTTATCTTGGGGATAGTGAATTAGCACGTCGAGGCAAATGACGGTGTGATATTTGCCGCTTAATGTCTCCAAATCTTGAACGGCGAAAGTAAGATTATCCGCGTTCTGCAAGACAGTTTGCGATCGCTCTTTCCCTTCTTCTACCATTTTCTCGGAAATATCGCTGGCGAACACTTTCGCACTTGCTTGGGCTAGGGGGATGCTGAGGCTACCGACGCCGCAACCAGCATCGCAAATCGACAAGTTAGCCAAATTGCCATCATCTTTCAGCCAACCCAAGACGGTATCGACTGTTTGCTGGTGTCCCGTGCGGATATCTAACTGGACTTTATTAACTTCGCCATCGCCGTAAATCCGCCGCCAGCGGTCGAAACCAGTGGCGTTGAAGTATTCCCGAACAATCGTTTTATCGTCAAGTGCGTTCATAAACTTGGATTTAGTTTAAGTGTTCCCAACGCTTAAACTTACCATTCTGAGCCGCCACTAAGAAATCAAACCGCAAATTGCAGCCGCGCCGCTTGTTCGATTGTAGTGCGGGGGTAGGGCTGTCCTTAAAAAGTTTTTGCAACACAACCCCGCCGTTGGGGTGTCCAGAGGGGTCGTATTGGGTAATTTGTGCTTCTGCGAGTTGTCCGGTGGGGAGGTCGGTGAAAAGGAGGTTGATATCGAGGGGGGTAGAGGGAGAGAGGAGGGTGTTCCAGAGGGAAAGGGCGGTATTGTTGAGGGTGTAAATGGATTTGGGAGTTGAGTTATGGACGCTGAGGAATTGCTCAGAAGATATGCTGCTGGGGAGAGGGATTTTGCTCGTGTGGACTTGAGAAGCAAGGATTTGGGAGGGGTTGACCTCAGTGGAGCTGACTTGAGCGGTGCCAGAATTAGTTTCCTCGAACTTGCCAATTTGAGAGGAACCAATCTGCGTAATGCCCGTTTGGCTGATGCCAATTTGGATGGTGCTGATCTGACTGGAGCTAACCTCAGAGGAGCTGATTTGCGTGATGCCACTCTCAGGGGTGCCAATCTGACTGATGCCGATCTCAGAGGGGCTGACTTGTTTGAAACTGATCTGAGAAGAGCTAACTTGACCTATGCCAATTTGGGGGGGGTCAATCTGGAAAAAGTGGTTTTTTGCGATACCATTATGCCAGACGGATTCATTCGGAACGATCACTGTTTAGTTGAGAACCGTTTGGGACGAGGTAGAGCATACATCAGTAAATAGAGGTGAATGTTCTGAATCTCTGGAGGAACATTTGACAGAAAATTCTAGTAAATTCCTCAAGATTGCTTATTTTCATGCCCTCTTATCAGCTAAAGAGAAAAGCCAATTACAAACACGCGATCGCTCCCCTAAAATCGCACGATTCACTTATTCTTAGTTTTCTCCTACATTAATCGTTCCCACGTAAGTTCGCGTGTTGCTTCATCTAAGCGCCAGCGCAACAATTTAGCGGCATTTTCACCAATTATTCCTGTCATCGCGATCGCTTGTCTTGGTGCTTCAGTTGCAAGCGCGATCGCTGTTTCCACGCCACAAATCCCCCATTTGACTAAATTCTGCACTCCCACCAATAGCCCTAGCGTCGTCCCCGAAAGCGTTCCATCTGGCAGTCTCGCCGTGCCATTTTTTACCTCAATCTGTCGCGTATCCCAAGGATAAACTCCATCTGGAAGCCCTAATGGTGCTAAAGCATCGCTTACCAAAAAAATGCCTTTCTCATAGCAGCTTGCTCGTAATAGCAGCTCAATCATAGTAAGAGAGACGTGCTGACCGTCGGCAATTAAACCACACTTAACATCAGGATGGACTATCGCAGCTCCCAATAATCCCGGTTCTCGGTGATGTAAACTCGGCATGGCATTAAACGCATGAGTCACCATCGATGCTCCTAGTTTAAATGCCCGTTCTGCTTCCGCTGCTGTGGCTTGTGAGTGTCCCAGACTAACAGTAATGCCGAGCGATCGCAAATATTCTATCGCCTCGCCTGTCTCATCTAACTCTGGCGCAAGCGTCATCACTTTCACGATACTCGCGTAATCCCCTAAAACGCGCTTGATATTCTCAATCGTCAGCGGCAAAAGATACTCTTCGGGATGTGCGCCTCGCTTTTGGAAATTCAAAAATGGCCCCTCTAGGTGTACCCCAAGCATTTGGGCAACTCCGCCTTGCTCCCCTGTTGTAGCAAAATCGGCTAAAACAGAGAGCGATCGCTGTATGTTCTCCACCGATGTCGTAACTATGGTGGGCAAAAATCCATCTACGCCCTGATTCCACAGAAATTTACAAATTTCTGGCAACTTATCCGCATTCTCAACATTCAAATCGGGAAATGCCAAGCCCAGCGCCCCGTTAATCTGCAAATCCACTCCACCAAGCGAAACCCAATCCCCACCGACATCCACTACTTGCAAATCGGGCGGTGGAACCCGTTTAAACACCACATCCATCGGCAAAATTGATTTAACAATTCCTTGCGAATCGACAAATATTTGCTGCAAGCCTTCGCAACCTAGCACTCTAGCGTTGATAATATCCATCGGTGTAGCAAATGACAGAGTTGTTGCTTGTGTCATCACGTTTAAAAATCCAAAATCCAAAATCTAAAATCTAAAATCGCATGACTCAACCACTAATTGGAATTATCATGGGCAGCGATTCCGATTTGCCTACCATGCAGGGAGCGATCGCTGTATGTGAAGACTTCGGCATTGCCTGCGAAGTTGCAATTGTCTCTGCCCACCGCACGCCAGAACGCATGGTGGAATATGCCCAGCAAGCGCACGTCCGGGGGCTAAAAGTAATTATCGCTGGTGCTGGCGGTGCAGCCCATCTGCCTGGTATGGTTGCCTCGCTTACACCCTTGCCAGTAATTGGGGTTCCCGTAGCCAGCCGTCACTTACAGGGAGTCGATTCCCTCTATTCAATCGTGCAAATGCCAGCCGGAATTCCTGTCGCCACCGTCGCCATTGGCAATGCCAAAAATGCTGGACTTCTGGCTGTGCAAATTTTGGCTTCCCATCAACCAGAGTTATTAGAGAAAGTGCAGCAGTATCGGCAAAGTTTAGCCGAATCTGTAATGGAAAAGCAAGGGCGACTAGATCAACTGGGTTATAAGCAGTATCTAGAGCAAATGCCCTAACAATAAAATGCATTGTGTTAACAGAGAAAAAAGAAAACCTTGGTATGGGCAAGCTGAGGTTTCTTAAACGCTTTTCCAACAGATAAACCGTCAATTATCACTTTATTTACAATGCCCTTTAATTAACCGCGTATTAATCTGCTATAATTAACGGCCATTTTGTATTTACAAAGATAGATTCACTTTAGCGGCTCAAACTCTATGTCCTTAAGAGTTTAGGCCCGATTTTATTTGTCAACGAACTAAAGTCAGCAATAAGAGAAAATGTAATTTTTTATACAGAATTGTAAGAGGCATAAAATACAAAATCTAAAAACTTAAAACGCCAAATTGACAACCTCGCTCAAGCTGATAGCGTCTTGAATCAGCAAGGGGTTGTTATATACATTTTTGTCGTTACTAGCTTCAGATGAAGAGATATAGGGCGCTATTGATTAAACCGTTGGATTTGTTTTACGCATAAAAGGAAGTTAAGTGATGATGTCTAAACTAATGCTCAAAAAGAAGAAGCAGAGAACTAAAATTAGGCGCCTATCTTCAAATTGGCAAACCTACTCACCTCGGAATGCCAGTATCTTAAAGAAGTTGCAAATTGCCATAAAGAGATTGTCTCCTTCTTGGCAAGCCTGCATACCCCTGGCGACTTTAATTGTGCTGGTTTGGGGTTATGTAGCCGTTGCCCAGGATGCTCCCGCAGCTGCACCTGCTGGCCCAACGACAGCAGAATTGAAGGTAGCTCTGGATACGCTGTGGGTAGCGATCGCCGCCTTCTTAGTGTTCTTTATGAACGCTGGCTTTTGTATGTTAGAAACTGGCTTCTGCCGCCAGAAAAACGCCGTCAACGTCCTCTCCAAAAACTTAATTGTTTTCGCCCTCGCCACCGTCGCCTTTTGGGCAATTGGCTTTGGTTTGATGTTTGGGGATGGCAATCCCTTCATTGGCACCAACGGGTTTTTCCTAAACGGAGCAGATAACAGTCCGGCGACAGCAAGTGCCTATCAAGGCGTCTTCGGCTCACTCAATTGGGCGGGTGTACCATTAGCTGCCAAGTTTTTGTTCCAGCTAGTATTTGCAGGGACAGCCGCAACGATTGTATCGGGAGCAGTTGCAGAACGGATTAAATTTGTTGACTTCCTCATCTTCAGCGTCTTGCTCGTCGCCATCGCCTACCCTATTACCGGACACTGGATCTGGGGCGGTGGTTGGCTATCTTATGGATATCAAAACCTGCCTGAAGTTAACGGTGCTTTGAAAGTAGGCTTTTGGGATTTTGCCGGCTCGACAGTAGTTCACTCAGTTGGCGGGTGGGCAGCTTTAATGGGAGCGGCATTTTTGGGACCCCGCATCGGCAAATATCAAGACGGTGAAAGCTTGGCGATGCCAGGACATAACATGAGCATTGCCACCTTGGGTGCTTTGATTCTCTGGTTGGGCTGGTTTGGCTTCAACCCAGGCTCAACAATGGCAGCCGATCCATATGCCATAACTCACATTGCGCTGACAACTAACATGGCTGGTGCTGCCGGCGGAATTGCCGCTACCATTACAGCTTGGATATACCTTGGCAAGCCAGATCTTTCAATGATCATCAATGGAATTTTGGCTGGCTTAGTTGGTGTTACAGCGTCCTGTGCTTTCATCAGCATTACCAGTGCTTTGATAATTGGCGTGATTGCTGGAATTCTGGTAGTTTTCGCTGTCCCCTTCTTTGACAGGCTGAAGATTGATGACCCAGTAGGGGCTACATCGGTTCACCTCGTTTGTGGGATTTGGGGTACTCTGGCAGTCGGTCTGTTCAGCGCCGGTCCCGGTGTGTACTCTTGGTACGGTGACGGTCTTGGCCCAGCAAAAGGTTTGTTGATAGGTGGAGGCCCGAATCAGTTAATCGCTCAGTTGGTTGGCATTGTCTCAGTAGGTGGCATAACCGTTCTACTCAGCACAATCTTCTGGCTGGCGCTTAAGGCTACCCTGGGTATCCGAGTGACTCCACAAGAGGAGTTTGAAGGCTTGGATATTGGCGAACACGGTATGGAAGCCTACAGCGGAATGGCTAAGGAGTCTGGCGCTGGTGGAGTGAGTGATGGTGGCAGGCACGGTGGAATGGGAACCGCGTCGGGACAATATGCCAAGTAGCTTTTGGCCGCCTACATAAACAACAGGGTTTTTCGGTAATTGCATAAAGTCCGCCCCACTTGCCGATTTTAGGTCTGGCAATGGGGCGGATTTTTTGTTAATCATTGAACAATTTATTTTTTGAGGAGTTTTGCTGTAAATTTTGATACAGAATTTTATTGGCTGGAATTGGTGCAATCAGATTCATTTGCTGATCAATACGCGATGTTGAAGGAACAACCCAAGTGAGAAAAAAAGTTCTAATTGCTTGCCTAATCTCGCTGTGTCTGCTAAGTGTGCCCCTAGTCGGAAATGTACTTGCTCAAGATGCATCGCCTACGACAAGTCCTTCTCCAACACTGACGAGTCCATCACCGGATACTACTTTAGTTTCACCGTCACCGACGGCTACAACAAGCCCAACCGCATCACCGACGGATTCGCCAACTCCAACGCCAACACCGACATCTAGTACCGTGCCTGGGTCGGTTCCGGGGACAAATTCTACTCCAACCGCCGAGCCTACAACAGCTTCTCCAGCGCCCGCTGATACAATAAGCGCTGCCGACGCTAAAACAGCAGCTGATAATGCTCAATCAGCCGCAGACACCGCTTGGATGTTAGTCTCCTCAGCCCTCGTGCTGCTGATGACTCCAGGGCTGGCTTTCTTCTACGGGGGATTAGTCAAAGGGCGCAACGTCCTCAACACCATGATGATGAGCTTCGTCCTAATGGGGATTGTTGGTGTTACTTGGGTGTTATGGGGCTATAGTCTTGCCTTTGGTAATGCATATGAGACAGTCGCAGGTGGCGCAAATCGAATTCAGGCCAATCCTCTAATAGGCAACTTAGACTGGCTGTTTTTGAACGGCGTTGCCTTCGACAAACCAGACCCAATTGGTTATGCTGCAACGATTCCGCATCAAATCTTCATGGTTTACCAGATGATGTTTGCCATCATCACCCCGGCGCTGATTTCTGGGGCAATTGTTGAGCGGATGAGTTTCAAGGCATACTTCTGGTTTGTACTGCTTTGGTCTACATTTATCTACTCTCCCCTGGCTCACTGGGTTTGGGGCAAAGGCTGGCTCGGCGCTATGGGAGCGTTAGACTTTGCGGGCGGTACAGTCGTACACATCAGCTCTGGTGTTTCTGCTGTCGTCGCCGCTTGGGTGATTGGACCGCGCAAAAACTTCGCAGTGACGCCACACGCACCCCATAACGTTCCCTACGTCTTGCTGGGAATCGGCCTGCTGTGGTTTGGTTGGTTTGGCTTTAACGGCGGTAGTGCTTTAGCATCAGGTGCCCTGGCAACGGTTGCCTTTGTCGCCACAATGGTATCTGCGTGTGCTGGCGGTCTAATGTGGGTCATCCTGGAATGGGTACTCCGGGGCAAACCAACTGCCATCGGTATTGCTAGCGGCTTCCTAGCAGGTCTGGTAGGTATTACGCCTGCGGCAGGATTTGTTACCCCCGGTTACGCTATCCTCATCGGTTTTATCACCTCTGTTTGCTGTTTCTTCGCGGTCAGTTGGCGGGCCAAATTGCAGTTTGACGACTCTCTGGACACTTTTCCAATTCACGGCGTCGGCGGTACTGTAGGGGCGCTTCTGACAGCTCTTTTTGCTACCAATGCCGTCAATCAACTCAAGGGTCCTGATGGAAAAGTTATGAATCTTGGGCTGGTAGATGGCAATGCAGGGCAACTGGTGACGCAATTCATCGGTGTAGCAGCAACCTACGTTTTCGCGGCTGTTGGCACCTTTGTTATCCTCAAGGGTCTATCTTTAGTCATGGATCTCCGCGTTAAGCCTGTAGCCGAAGACCAAGGTTTGGATATCAACGAACATGGTGAAGAAGGTTACGGAGATGAATTTGCTTCTGGCCTGAGTTTTAAGGGCGAGTAAGTGACGGGACATTAATTTGTTCGTGTGGGCAATTTAAGATTAGATTCAACGTGTTGCTGAATCTGATAAGCGTGTTCACTGGCTCAAAAACATTTCCGGCTTGGGCTTTGTTATCCCTAGCTACTAATGGGTTGCTAATGCTGGCAGTCATCCTCTTGCTCCTACGGGAACACTGGCTGCCCGCTAGTTCGCAAGCAAGTGTTTCTGCGACTCAAGTTAGCCTTCTGAGTAGCCCGCAGGCTCCGCCCCCTAATTTAGGGCCGCGTCACCAGCTCAATTACGACCAGTGGGTGGCTTTGCTGGGGCGAGAAGCGTCTGTAGCAGCAACACAGCAGCCCAAACATTTAACGATTCTGGCTGGGGATTCTCTCAGCCTGTGGTTTCCGACCGACTTGTTGCCCCCAGAGCGAACCTGGCTCAATCAGGGAATCTCCGGGGAAACCTCGGCGGGCTTGCTAAGACGATTGGATCTGTTTGACGAAACTAAGCCGGAGGTCATTTTTGTGATGATCGGCATCAATGACCTGATCCGGGGGGTAAAAAACGAGACGATTTTGGCTAACCAGCGACAGATTATTAAATATCTGCGGCGGGTTCATCCCCGAAGCCAGGTTGTGGTTCAATCGATTTTGCCCCACGGTGGAGAGGCAACAACTTGGGAAGGCCGCGATCGCCTCTTGGCAATTCCTAACAGCCGCATCCAGGAAATTAACAAGCAACTGGCTGCGATCGCTGCTGCTGAAGGCGCTCTTTATCTCGATTTACATCCCCTGTTTGCGGATGCTAATGGCAATCTCCGTTCTGTACTCACCTCAGATGGCTTGCACTTGAGTCCCCAAGGCTATATGGTGTGGCGTTCTGCCCTCCAGGTGTTTGCTCAGTTCAAAATTGAGGAAGCCGGAGCTAATAGCCAGCCTTACCGTAGAAGGCGATAACTATCCCCGCACAGCAAAATTCGCCATTGGCAGATCTTTTGTTGTAGCGGTTCTGCTTTGGAGCAAATCAACACCACTGATGAACAGAATAAAATAAATTTAATATCTATATAGATTTTTAGTTATTAAGGGTGTCGTAATCTCCCTATTCATCCCTATCAGGGAGCGAAACAACCTAACTTAAGCTGTAATTCCTTCCCAATGCTGCTGGAAGTTTTATAGATTGCTCGGCGACAATAAGTTGGGTGTAAGGGTTTTATTTCTTACTTTCAATATTTGTAACTTATCTAAAGACCAAGTTTGATTAAAATCATTTATAACAGGTGATGTTAGGCAGGTTCGCTTTAGCAAGAGAAAAGTAACCCGTAGCGTTGGTAAAAAACAAATAGCTTCAGACTTAGGAATGGCGATCGCCCGCGTTGCAGCCCAACCATTCTATGATCGAGTGGAATCAAGCTTGACAAGCATCAGTCATTTCACGGGACGCGCCCAATGGATACGAAAGCCTTTAAACGATCGCTCCAACAATCTGAAAACTACCACCGCAAGGGATTTGGGCACCAAGAAGAAGTCGCCAATCTATTGCGCTCAGAGTATCAAAGCAATCTAATTCAGAAAATTCGCGAAAGCAACTACACGCTAAAACGCGGTGATGTCACCATCCGGCTAGCCCAGTCTTTTGGCTTTTGCTGGGGCGTTGAGCGTGCTGTCGCAATGGCTTATGAAACTCGTCAGCACTTCCCCACAGAAAAAATTTGGATTACCAACGAAATCATTCACAACCCTTCCGTAAATCAGCGGTTGCTTGAAATGCAGGTGGAATTCGTTCCTATGCAAGCAGGTATTAAAGATTTCTCTGTTGTCGGTGCGGGTGACGTTGTAATTTTACCCGCGTTTGGTGCTAGCGTTCAGGAAATGCAGTTGCTCAACGACAACGGGTGCAAGATTGTCGATACAACTTGCCCTTGGGTTTCCAAAGTTTGGAATACCGTCGAAAAGCACAAGAAAAAAGATTACACCTCGATTATTCACGGCAAGTACAACCACGAAGAAACAGTCGCTACTAGCTCTTTTGCGGGTAAATATTTAATCGTGCTGAATATGGCACAAGCTGAGTATGTCGCCAGCTACATTCTCAACGGCGGAAATCGCGATGAATTTATGGCGAAATTTAGTAAAGCCTTTTCTGTTGGGTTTGACCCCGATGTAGACTTAGAACGAATTGGCATTGCTAATCAGACAACGATGCTTAAAGGCGAAACAGAACAGATTGGTAAGCTATTTGAGCGCACCATGATGAAGAAGTATGGCCCAACTGAATTAAACGAACATTTCCAAAGCTTCAACACAATCTGCGATGCGACTCAAGAGCGCCAAGACGCCATGTTTGAGCTAGTAGATGAAAAACTAGATTTAATGGTGGTAATTGGCGGTTTTAATTCCTCGAATACCACGCATTTGCAAGAAATTGCAATTGAGCGGGAAATTCCTTCTTATCACATCGATAGTGCCGAGCGTATTATAGATGCGAACCGGATTGAACATAAGCCATTGGGGGGCAATTTGGAAGTGAAAGAAGGTTGGTTGCCTAACGGCGAAATCGTCGTGGGAATTACCTCTGGTGCTTCAACACCCGATAAAGTAGTTGAGGATGCAATCGAGAAGATTTTTGAGTTGAAAGCAGCTACTGCTGTTGTTTAGATTTAGTTAGTTATTGGGGAGATAGCAGCACTATAAAACATTCCACGGTGTAGGGTCGATGTCCCTGCGATCGCTAAAAAAATGCCAATATAGATGGCTGCTGTCTCTTTCCTTGTAAAAATGCTAGTTAGATAAGCATTTTTAAAAAATAACTGTTTACAGGGCTGCACGAAAGGAGAAATTAAAAATGCTGTTCATGTTGAGAGTACGCATAGAAATTACAGGGCGATCGCCTGACAACTTGCGGAACCGTTTAGCTCAAGAAATAGAAACAATACTAGCAGCAAAAGCCGCAGGTAAGGTTTTGGGTATGTATAAAGTCGCAGGACGAAAACTTTTGGTAGCCATTATTGATGCCGAGTCTCACGATGAGTTAGATCGTTACATTGCCAATCTACCAATGGCGCCTTTCCTAGAAGTAGAGGAAATTTTGCCACTGCGGGAGTATGAGGCGGTAGCAGAAGAAATGAAGCAGCGTTTGCAATAAATCAAGTTTATATTTTGCCCCGTCAGGGTTTCTCCCGCTCGGATATTTTGGATTAAAATAACATTTTACACATCTATGTCCGCAGGCTAACACCTGGGGCTAGACAAACCAAGTCTGCACAGGCGGAACGAGAAAAAACAACTAATATTAAAGCCGCCGCAGACAGGCTTTAATCACAGCTACCCACCATTCAGAATGTGGGAAATTTGGAGGAAACATTGTTGGTAATTCTTTTCTCCTTTACCCTTTTTGTCAGTGCATTCCTACTTTTTTGGGTACAGCTGATGGTAGCCAAAATGATCTTGCCATTATTAGGCGGATCTCCATCAGTATGGAACACCTGTCAGCTGTTTTTTCAAGCAGCTTTATTGCTTGGCTATGGATATTCCCATCTCACAACAAGTTGGTGGGGTACGCGGCGACAAGCAGCAATTCATACCCTTGTACTTTTATTGCCCATCGCTTTTTTACCAATTACTACAGCTAAAGGTTGGCTACCTCCTCACGAAGCTA
The DNA here is from genome assembly GCF_014695585.1 of Microcoleus sp. FACHB-831. Lineage (NCBI taxonomy): Bacteria > Bacillati > Cyanobacteriota > Cyanophyceae > Oscillatoriales > Microcoleaceae > Microcoleus > Microcoleus sp. FACHB-831. Next base: position 48,335 of record NZ_JACJON010000026.1, read on the forward strand.
ATCCTATTCCTTGGTTGCTAGGTTTGTTGGTTATATCTGTTGGCTTGCCTTTTTTTGTGATTTCTACCAGTGCGCCTTTGGTGCAGAAGTGGTTTGCAGACACCAATAGTCCAGCAAGTCGCGATCCTTATTTTCTATATACGGCGAGTAATATTGGTAGCATTTTAGGGCTGCTTTTTTATCCAGCTTTGATTGAGCCAAATTTTTCTTTGACGCGCCAGAGTTGGTTATGGTCAATAAGTTATGGATTGCTGGTTTTATTAATAATTGGATGTGCAGTATGTTTGTGGCGATCGCCTATAAAAGGCAAAAGTGAAGATAAAGAATTAAGAGGCGATAAATCGCCGTCTCTACAAGAACAAAACTCTTCTTTTCCTCCCACTATTCAACAGAAATCCCAGTGGGTATTATTATCTTTTATTCCTTCCAGCCTACTTCTAGGAGTTACAACTTATATAACAACAGACATTGCAGCTATCCCGCTGCTCTGGGCTGTGCCATTGGCTATTTATCTATTTACATTCATTTTGGCTTTCAGCCGCAAACCGCTACTTCCTCGTAGCAGTTTGGCGGGGTTTTTACCTTTATTATTGACAGCGCTGATTGTTTTATCTTTGCTTAAAGTAATGCAGCCCGTTTGGGTGTTACTTCCTTTACATTTACTAGGATTCTTTATTGCGGCGAGTGTTTTTCACGGGGAATTAGCTCAAAATCGTCCTAGCGCGGACTATTTGACAAGTTTTTATTTCTGGCTGGGAGTTGGTGGGGTATTAGGTGGATTGTTTAACGCGATCGCTGCACCTCTACTATTCCCATCTGTTCTAGAATATCCTCTGATGATGTTACTGAGTATCGTATTAGTGCGAACTCCATCACCAGATTTAGAGGAATCTTCTATCTTCAATTTGAAGAAAACTTTACCTATTAGTATAGGTATTTTACTAGGTTCTCTCCTAGTCGGGATGCAGTTTAGAACCTTTAATAACAATTTGCTGGGCAGTATTTTTGCCCTTGGCATTCTTATTGCCATTCGTTATGCTTTTAAACTAAACCCAATACGATTTGGTGTCGGTATAGCGTCGATTGTACTGCTCAGTTTATTCTACATACCAAGCATGGGTAGATTGCTCGATACTGAGCGCAATTTCTTTGGCATTAATCGGGTATTGTATGACAGGCGCGGAAACTACCACACTCTTCTACATGGAACTACCGTGCATGGAAAACAAAGTTTAGATCCACAACGACGAACAGAACCGTTAACCTACTTTTATCCTAGTGGCCCAATTGGGCAAGTATTCAAGTCTTTTAATAATAGTCAACGTCTATCTAATGTTGCTGTGATGGGATTGGGTATCGGAACTCTCGCTGCATACTCAGAACCAGGACAACAGTGGACTTTCTACGAAATAGATCCAACTGTGGAAAAGCTGGCTCGCGACAGTCGTTATTTTACATTTTTACAAGACTCAAAAGCAGCGGTGTCTGTAGTTTTAGGTGATGCTCGTCTGCGATTGATGGATGTGCCTGAAAATAGCTATGATGCACTCGTGATGGATGCTTTTAGTTCTGATTCTATACCAGTACATTTGGTGACGAGGGAAGCAATTCAGCTTTACTTGAGCAAGTTAAAAAAGCAGGGTTTATTGATAATTAATATTTCCAATCGCTATATTAATTTGGAACCTGTGTTAGGTGCTTTAGCTCGTAATTTAGGTTTATCCACGCTGAGACAGTTGGAATTAGATGTTTCTGCTAGTGAGAAGGAAATGGGTAAATCTGCTTCTCATTGGGTTTTGTTAGCACGCGATCGCAGCGATTTTGCCAACCTTATCAACGATCCGCGCTGGCAACCCATCCCAGAAAATTTGGATGCTCCTTTGTGGACAGATGATTTCTCAAATATCTTCGGCGTACTGCGTGCTTTGAAATGATTATAAATATTAAAAAAAGGTGCCAGCCATTACTTGTTATTTAAGGCAAATTTACCCCCGCTCACGGTATCTAAATCGGGGATAATTACTACCCCTCTCCTGGCAGAAGAGGGGCAAGAGGAGAGGTACTTATTTGTGCCGAATCAATTCGTAAATTTCTAGATATTCCTTACCTGGATAGTTCCATGAGTAGTCATAACTCATGCCCTGAAGCACGAGTTGGCGAAACTCTTCTGGCTCCTGATACCACAAGTCAAATGCCCGATTCATTGTAGACTCCAAAGCAGAATAATCTGCTTCCTGGAACACATAACCATTGCGCTGTTCGGGCAAGCGATCGCTATCGTAATCTCGGTCAAACACTGTATTCACCAAACCGCCGACTCCCCGCACAATTGGTACAGTGCCATACTTCAAACCAATCATCTGTGTCAGCCCGCACGGTTCGTAGTTGCTGGGAACTACGATCGTATCTGCCCCGGCATAAATTAGGTGGGACAATTCTTCATTAAATCCAAGTTCTAAATGAACGTCGGGGTTATCGTTCAAGAACTGTTTTTCGTGCCGGAAATGAGCGTTTATTCCTGCTTCTGTCGCCGAACCTAGCAGAACAAATTGCCCTCCCCTCGCGAGGGTATGATAAATCGCATGATGGACGAGATGAACGCCTTTTTGATCGTCCAATCGACCGATGTATGCAACGATGGGTTTATCTGCGTCGCGCAGTAGCAGGCGATCGCGTAAAGCTTTTTTGTTCTTTGCTTTCCCTTCCAGGTTTTCCTTAGTGTACTTATAAGGAATGTAGCGGTCTGTTTCGGGGTTCCAAAAATCATTATCAATACCGTTAAGAATCCCGCGAAACTTACTTTGGTACAAATGCAAAGTGTGACCCAATCCATAACCAAACTCACCGTGATGAGCTTCCCAAGCGTGATGAGGCGAAACTGTAGTTACATAATTCGAGTAAACGATGCCCCCTTTCATAAAGTTCAATGCAAAGGGGTTGAAATTATCGCGCAGGCGATCGTATTGGAAATAATATGATTCTTGATTCAGACCTGTTGCCCAAAGAATTTCGCTACCTCCCATTCCTTGATGCTTAAAGTTGTGAATGGTGTAGCATACCCGTTGGTTCCCCATCTCATACTTATAGTTTTCAAAGAGCATAACTGGAACTAAGCCAGTCTGCCAGTCATGGCAATGGATGATATCGGGACGCTTATTACTCTTGAGCAAAAATTCCAGCGCGGCTTTGCTGAAGAATGCAAACCGCATATTATCGTCGTTACAACCGTAATAACAGCCCCGGTTGAAGAAGTTATCGCCGGAATGGGGTTCGATAAAAAAACACACGCGCCCGTGTACCCAACCGCAATAGACAGAACAGTGGATCTGACCGCCAAACCAGGGCACCCACAGATCGCGATATGCATCGTGGAGTCCCCAGATATGGTCATAGCGCATGCAATCATACATAGGCAGAATTAGCTCTACCGCATGACCGCGACTTTCTAGCTCTCTGCTGAGTCCGTAAACTACATCGCCTAAACCTCCCGCTTTGATTACAGGAGCGCATTCAGAGGCGATTTGCACAATGTACATTTTTATTTCTCCGTCAAAGAAAATATATTTTCTTAACTTCACAAAAGTATATATTTTCCTGACCAATACGCAACCTGACCAATGGGAATAAACAGCTTGTTGCAAAACGCAGCCATAAGAAGTTGAGCGATCGCTCCTTTAGTTACTGCAAGATAATACGCTCCACCATTGATTTCACGGTTTTGCCCGCTTGAAGTTAATGCTAAGTGCCGCAGAATATTGAATTAGCCGTCACCAAGGGTTGCCAATCATTGTGAATGCAGCCCAGTAATATGGATGCGATAGATTCTCTTCTCCCATCCGTGCCAACGTTGACGGCAAAGACACTTTTACTCCAGCGCTGCGTAGCTGTCCCGGCAAAATGCGGACTTGTTTATGAATCATAGCTAGTTGCGCCAGCCTTAGCGCCTGCGCTTTGATGGGTGCAACCCTCAAGTGCCGATAAAACTCGGTCATCAATGGTAATGTCCCTTCCTCGCTGACATACCACAGGCTTCCCAGCGCAGACTTAACACCAGCTTGTATCGCTAATCCGGCAAAACCCAACTCTGCATCTCTATCTCCCACCGCCGTGCGACACGCGCTGAGTACCAACAGTTCAACTTGTGGGTTATTCCAACCCATATCCCGCAACTGATCGAGACGCAGCTTAGTGTCCCACAACTGGATGTAGGAATTATTCGGCTTCCCTGGCTTAAATTCACCATGTGTTGCCAGATGAATAATCTGGAAAGGTTGTTGGCTCCGTGCAGATTTGAGGTTATCTAGAGTAAAGGCTTCATTGAGAAACGATGAACCCCGCCATAGCTGCTGCGTTATTACAGCTAACTCTATCGGTACACCTGGTAAAGGGTTTTGATGAGTAAAACGGTCAGCTCCCATTGCCAAGACTTGGGTATTCTTGATATCAGCGTAACGGGGATTGGAGAGGCTAACACTGGGCATCAAGGCGACGCTGTAGCGCTGTACCAAAAACCCACGACCATCGTGGAGAACAGCCACTGGCAGACAGCGCATATCGCTATCCATGAGGAAGACAAGATTTTTTATACCTTGAGCTTGTAACTCAGCTTCCAGCGGTGCTATTAGCCACTCATAAAGTTGTCTAGCTGGGGGTAAATAGCTGGTTGTAGCAGTTTTGGCTATGTCGGTAATTTCACTGCGTAATTTTGCAACTTCTTTTAGAGCTAGCGATCGCGTGATGCCATCCAGCTTTATGCTAATCGGTTGCTTGTAAGGGGTCACTAGCAACAGTGTCAGGGTGTCCTGATTTGATGATTTTCTAAATTTGACATAGATGAAGGCCGACTTCACACCTGTGGTTGCATCAATTTCGCGAAGAATATCCGTAAGATTTGCTCGGTTTTGAATCGTGCTTTGGCGCGGTAGTTTTAGATAGTTTTCAAACTCCCTTGTGGAAGTTTCTTCCAGATTGGCTACCTTAGCGTCTGTCGGAGACTGAACTTGTCTAAGACCAACTAAGCCTGGGAAAACTCTACTGCTTGCTCCTACTTGCTCATAGGTGATTTCGTTGCTGGAACCAAGGGCAAGCCTATTGCGAGGAACTCGCTCGACTACAATTTGTTGCAATAAAACAGGGTCAATAAATCTGTTTGTAATTGGTGTGAAACCAGGAATGGATTTAAGGTTAGAGTTGCTTGCACCGATTCCTACATTGTTTCCAGCAGAATTGCCGTTTCGTTGTGGATAGTTTTGAGGAGAGATGTTTGGTTTAACATCTCTCCCCCCCTTTGGCCCCGGCTTAGTGGGTACTGATGTGGTTCCAGTCCCCTGCTGCGCCGACTGCGGCAAGGCTTTTGTAGCGGAAAAAATTATAACTGCTGAGCTTGCAGCTAGACTTACACAAACAACATATCGAGTTGATAAAGACAGCATATTCAGAGGTTATTTATAAATGTTTTTTCGATAATGCTAGTCGAATTAATATCAGGCTCATCATGGCAAATTTAACTATATCTTTGCTCGTCTGGAGCGGATAATCATACGCCAACTGCAATTCAGGATAAAAGCAAGTTATTTATATGGCTTAATTAAGTGAAAATCGCGGCTATTGTAGTTTTTTTCTCGTTTGTTTGACAAGCCATAAATATTTCCCAAATATCTAGGCGTAAACGAGCGAGATTCTACCTATTTATTTATAAGTCATAAGAACTGGCAGGAGCGCAAAAATTCCTGTATTATGTATGTAGTATTAAGATAAAGGGCGTGCAGCGTGCGATCGCATGCCTGCCTAGCTTGAGCCGGGAGACGATCGAGGTATGTCTAATCAAAAAATGGCCACCAGCCGCGAGGTTTACAACCGCATCCTATGGGATGCACGGTTAGATCGCCACGCCTTTACAATCGGCTATTTAGAACGCACATCTGAAGTAAAACTCCGCTCTAAACCGCTAGCGGAATGGGAAGCTAATGGCGACATACCCTGGCATCGCATCCGCTACATAAGCTGTGGAGAGACAATAGTTTGGGATCGCGATCGCCACTTGGATCTCGTCTCTATAGGACAGCTACCCGCCGCTGCATGGACGGCGCAATTAGGGGAGCAAGATCTTCCGCTTATAGCAACGCCATTTTCACCAAAACCAATATACCGATATGGTTCCCAAGGTTGGCAACCGAGCGACGAGCTACCTGAGTCTGTTCCATCGAGTGCTTTGACCATCGTTAGTTTTAACGTGCTGTGCGATACATACGAGCAGGAACGCATCCAGACAGAAAAGCGGATTCCAGCGATCGCCAGCCATCTACGCAACTGCGATGCGGATATCATAGCGCTACAGGAAGTGACGCGATCGCTGCTAGATAACCTTTTAGAACTCGATTGGGTGCGCGGCTACTTCATCTCGGAACCGCCAGAAGCCTCAACGCTGGAACGCTATGGCCTTTTGATCCTGTCGCGGCTGCCGTTTACCCTAGTCGAGCATCGGTACTCGGCGCACAAGCAGGTATTAGTGGGAACGTGGCAGATAAACGAGCGATCGCTGCATGTAGCTGTAGTACATTTAACAAGCAATCGCGGCCACAACGCAATGGAAAAACGGGCGGTTCAACTAAACTTGTTGCTCGATTACCTAAAAACGCAGCCGGGAGATTGCGCGATCGCCGGAGACTTCAACACCAGAGGCGACGAACAACAAGATCTGTTAACTAAAAGCGGCTTTGTTGATGTCTGGAAAGAATTGCATCCTCTTGAAGAAGGTTATACTTTTGACCCTCACCGCAACACGCTAGCAGCAATAATGACCATAAGTAACGAGGCGGCGCGGTTCGATCGCATCCTGCTACGCGCCGCAGATGGGCGCTGGCTACCGCGTTCTATGGAAATATTCGCCTGCGAACCCATACCGGAGGCTGAAGGAACCCTCTATGCCTCGGATCATTTTGGCGTGCGTGCGGTTCTAGAATGCTCTATGCAGACAACCGCCTCTTTGCGTGCGGTGCGCCCTGTATATCAGAGCGCTGTCGTAGTAATTCCACCTGCTGAAGTTTGGTCAGCAATTCAGGCAATTCGCCGCCGTTACGATCGCCAGATCGACCGTTGGATGCCTCACATCACATTGATTTATGGCTTTGTTCCAGAGGAGTATTTTGAGGAAGCAGCGCAAGCGATCGCGCGATCGCTTGCTGTTGTTGAGCCTTTTGAGATAACCCTTTCAGGCTTCGACACCTTCGAGCATCGCTCTAGCAGCACCGCTTGGTTGCGACCTGTTACCCAGCCAGAACGAGCCTTACATCAGTTGCAAGCAGTCTTACAGCAGCTATTTCCGCAGTGCGACGAGCAAAGCAAGAAATCGCCTGCGGGTTTTACGCCGCATCTGAGCGTGGGACAGTTCAAGAGCGTACAAGAAGCGATCGCGCAGCTTCCTTCCTGGCATCCAATAAGCTTTCCTGTAGAATCTGTTGCTCTAATTAGTCGTCGCGGCGATGAACCTTTCGAGGTTAGATATCTCGTACCCTTGGGGAAGGAAATTAAAGACACCGCCCTCATTGCTGGAACAGGCGAATCTTTTACGCAAAATCCAAAATTGAATAGCCTGATACAGCTAGTTAGCAACCTTGAGCCAGAATTAAGCCAAGCACAGCGAGAACATCGCGAAACAATTCTGTCTCTCGTGGCGCAAGCAATAGCGGAGTGTTTGGGTTATCAGCCATCGCTGCATCTCGTGGGTTCGGCGCGTCTGGGCGTGCAAAGTCCGCAAAGCGATTTGGATGTTGTTTGTCTGATTCCTACTTATATGTCGGGCGAGCAGTTTTTATTAAGCGTGCGGGAGAGATTGTCAGGGTTGTGCGATCGCTCGCAGGTGGTTAAAGATGCAAGGATGCCAGCGTTGAGGATGCAGATAGAAGGCGTGTCTGTCGATTTGCTTTATGCTTGCACTCCTAACGATTTCCAACTGGAAAATCCAAAATCTAAGATCCAAAATCGTGTAAATGATTTCGATCCGCTTAGTTGGAAAGCACTTGTGGGTTGTTTGGAAGCTGACGCGATCGCTGATACTGTAATTCCTCGCATCCCGTTAGATTCTTTCCGCGTGCTGTTGCGTGCTACCCGTGCGTGGGCAAAAGCACGCCAAATACACGGCAATGCGTGGGGTTTTGTCGGCAACTTTTCCATCGCCTTGCTGACTGCTTGGAGCTGTGCAAATTATCCACAAAATGTTGAGGATGCAGGAATTGAAAGGCTGCTACAACATTTTTTCCAGGCGCTAGCCGAACACGATTGGAGCTATCCCATCGCGCTGACTGAAGCTGGCAGACATTACAACGTGCGCCTTCCCCGCGACTGGATGCCTATAGTTACTTCAATTGAGCCATGTCAAAACAGTGCGCGAAATGTGTCGCGTTCGACAGCAGAGATTTTGCGCCGTGAATTCGTTCGCGGTGCGGAGATTGTAGAGCGGGCTTTAGCTGGCGAAATCGGTTGGGAAATGCTGTTTGAGTCAGCAGATCTCAAGGCGCAATCAAGCCTGTTTTTAGTGCTGAGTGCGACAATTGAAGACAGCGATCGCTCTTTATCCGCCTGCGGTTGGCTGGAAGGACGCATAATTGGATTGGCCATTAATTTGGAACAGCAAATTGATGTTTGCGTAAGACCTTGGCCGGGAATAAGGAAGGATCAAAATAAAATTAGCGCGATACTGGGTTTGGAGCTTCCTAAAGATTGCGATCGCGTTTCATGGCTCGAAGCCAATGGCGCTGTAATACAACTTCTTGCCCAAAACTTTGTAAGTCAGTTCAACAATTCCTTTGCCGATTCTAATAGCATTGCTTTGGTTAGCCTGCTGTGCGATCGCCAAGATTTTGGCCAACTTTACCCCAATTTATGACTAACTCCGGAGGATTTTTATAGGTATTGATTTTAAAGAGCAATCCTGAGCGGGCGTTACCTTTTAAGTGTTGATTAACTGTTATTCAGTTCTGGCAACCAAAAGTTATTGGTGACTAATTACATCAATGGCTGTCTTGAGCCAATCAATATAAGTTTGTTCTCTTCGGATTGCTAACTCCAGTACCAGCCTTTGCATCATTTGTTCGCGATTAGCAGCGCGATCGCCCAACATTGGTAATTCAACATTTTCACACTCAGCCAACTTTTCCTTACGTGCTGCTAACTGCTGTTCTAACAATTGAATAATCGCTTCATCAGGTAATTGCGCCGCAAAATGCAACTGAACGAGCAAAGGATCTCTCACTGTTGGCAAGGTTTGAGGACATTGAAGCCAGCGGATTAATTCGCCTTTCCCCCCTTCAGTTATGCTGTAGACCTTGCGGTTGGGGCGATCGCGCTGAATCTCAAGGGTACAGCTAATCCAACCTTGCTCAACCAATTTATCGAGGGTTCTATAAATTTGTGCTTGGTCTGCGGGCCATAAATGAGCGACGCAGCCATCGAAGCAGCTTATTTTAAGGTCGTAGCCCGTCCTCTGTTCTTGCTGAAGTAGACCCAAAATTGCGTGTGCTAGAGACATAGACGGTTTCCCGATAATCCCAGTAGCGGAAGCCCTACTGTTATTCCTTATATAGTCTAATGCTATTATATGATTAATCATATAAAAGAGCTGTCAAATAAAATAGTGTTAACTAAGACATACCTGGATAGAGAAGGCGATCGCTGATTCTTGAGTTGAACTGATACTTCTCGGATAGGCAAACCTAACCGCCCAGTCTTCCTCCACCAGTAGAGAAGAGAGGACGGAAAACTATAGACACCAAGGAGGAAATGAATGCTCGCTCAAATACAAACAATGCGAACTGTCGCGGGAATCATTAATAGCGTGCAAACAATGGAAGGTGAAGGCATGCTTGTGCGCCGCGCTTTCCCCAAAAGCACCTTTTCCCACTTTGACCCCTTCCTCCTCCTTGATGAATTAGGCCCTGTTGATGTTGCGCCAGGTCAAGGAAAGGGAGCGCCGGATCATCCCCACCGAGGCTTTGAGACTGTCAGCTATGTACTTGAAGGGCGTTTGGAACACAAAGATTCACAAGGACACGCAGGCAATCTCGGCCCCGGTGACGTGCAGTGGATGACTGCGGGAGCAGGGGTAGTCCACTCGGAAATGCCAGAACGAGAATTTGCTCGCCTCGGCGGACGGCTTCACGGACTGCAACTTTGGGTTAACTTGCCTCGCCGCGACAAGATGATCGAGCCTCGCTATCAGGAAATTCCTGCCGAGCGAATTCCCACTGCTCAGAGCGATGATGGTTTGGTGAGGGTGAAAGTGATTGCCGGAGAAGCGTTGGGAACTAAAGCAGCGATCGCAACTAGAACTCCGATTATGTACCTGCATTTCACGCTTCAACCGGGTGCAAGTGTCATTCAGCCTGTGCCAAAAGAATACAACGCTTTTATTTATGTGCTGGATGGAGAAGGCTTGTTTGGTGCAGACAAGGAGCGTGCGGGAGATGGACAAATGGTGCTGTTTGCACAAGATGGCGAGGAAGTAGCGATCGCAAATCCAGCGGATGCGAAATTACCTTTGGATGTATTGCTCATCGCTGGCGTACCGCTAGACGAACCAGTTGTTCGCTACGGCCCATTTGTGATGAATACAGAAGCAGAAATCGTTAAAGCGATTGAAGATTATCGTAACGGGAGGATGGGTTCCATTGACTTCTAACATACTTTTACAAAGAATACGTCAACATCAAAATCTGCGCGATTTGAGAAATAAATTGCTGCACCTCCACCGGATGTTGCTTGACACAGAACGCATTACTTACGAACAAGTACGCGGACGAGTAACAAACGCACAACTACTTCAACTCGTCATCGATCACGAACAATTTGCTTGGCTGCATCGCCTTTCTGAGCTTATCGTGCAGATTGATGAAATGCTCCAAGGGGATGAACCCATATCGACTGAAGATGTCGAGAGTCTGATTGCTTATACCTGCACGCTGCTAACTCCATCAGAGACAGGCGATGTGTTTGCAAGAAAATACTACAACGCTCTCCAAAGCGAACCAGGCGCTGTGATGGCACATGCAGAGGTGTCAGAGGTTCTTGCATCCATTAAATAAGACGCAGCGAAGGACAAGCACCGCGAGTTTATCCCGCGGTGCTTCTTCTTTTCTAGAAAAAGGCCTTAGAACGCTATGTCGGAAAATTGCGCGATCGCCATACAGCCTTCGATATTACTTCCTCGCAGGCGTTGGGCTTCGTCTAAATCCTAGCGGAAAATCCCCAACGCTGAATCGCTGTTTCAGCAATCAAGCGCTCCGCATTTAATCCAACAAAACTTAATTAAGTTACATTAAAAATATGAGTAAGTAGTTGTAGCTACATTTGCGCTTATTTATTTCATTTTAATGTTTTCTGTTATAAAACAGCTAAGTAAGCTGCTTTGATTGAATTTAACTTTTATCCTGTAACCATTGCATAAACTAAGTTTAACCTAAAATTAACGTAAAATTTTTTTAGTATAAATTATCTCCAATAATTTTGTACTTTTTAAGTAAATAAACGGCGAGTATGTCTAAAGGTACAGATAATTTATTAAAGAAAGGTTTATAGTTGTTAACAAGAGACAAAAAACTAGGTAAAACACTTGGCTAATATCGTTGATACCGCCGTTCAGGCTGGTTCGTTTAATACCCTAGTTGCTGCTGTCAAAGCTGCTGGTTTGGTAGATACACTACAAGGCGCTGGTCCCTTCACTGTGTTTGCGCCTACTGATGAAGCTTTCGCTAAACTTCCCGCAGGTACCGTAGACGGGTTGCTTAAGGATCTTCCAAAGCTGAAGCAAATCCTGACCTATCATGTCGTTTCCGGCAAAGTGATGGCGTCTGACGTAGTTAAGCTGAAGTCAGCTACTACAGTTCAAGGTTCAGATGTAAAAATTGACGCTTCCAATGGTGGCGTTAAGGTGAATGATTCTAAAGTTTCAACAGCCGATGTTGCTGCTGATAACGGCGTCATTCACATCATCGACACAGTGTTGATTCCTGCGTAACCAACGCGAGAAATAGTTAATACTAAGTGTGGGGAAGCGATTATTTATAATCGCTTCCCCACAACTATTTGAAGGTGTTTATATTAGGGAACGCTGCGAGTACGCTTCTCAAGCAATATTATAAGTAATCAGTTAAAATAAGTTTGCGCGATCGCTCTTTATCCTAAACCCATTGGATAGGATCTAGTTGATAATAATATTGTAATTGCTCGTAAAGCGAGCGATGCTGCTTCAGCAATTGGTGCGGTTTTTCAAAGAAAGTCTCAGTCGCTACCGCAAAAAATTCTGCGGGATTCGTTGCACCATAGCTGTCCATTACTGTATTTCTACCCCGTTGAATATCATTGCAGAGGATTTGATATTCTTCTGTCATTACTTTCGCCCAAATTGCATAGTCTGACTTTTGCGGCAAAATAGGAACGCCCTCAGCTTTACCATCCTCTTGATCCAACTGGTGAGCAAATTCATGCAGCACAACGTTATGGCCATCTTTCCAGTTGCGAGTGTCTTGTTTCACCTGTTCCCAAGATAGTATTAATTGGTCAGCTGTCCACGATTCTCCCAATCTCGCTACACGTCTTTCTTCAACAACATAATTCCCCGTATAAGTTGTTTCGTTAACAAGATACGCACTCGGATAAACTAGGATGGAGCGAAGTCTAGGGAAGTAGGTTTCTCGCCCATTAAGCAGGAGCAAACAAGCGCCAGCAGCAATAGTCAGCTTCATTTCCTCTGTCACCTGCAAGCCTTGGCAACCGATAAATTGTTTTTCCGCTAGGAAAACTTGAATGTGTCCCTGAAGTCGTCTTATTTCAGCGGGAGCAAGACAGAGATAAATGGGGATGTTATTTTCGATAATGGCATCCCAAAGCGGTGGAAAAGGACGACGCTTTAGGCGGTTACGCTTCTGTTTAATTAGAAGGGGATTGAGTAAAATATAAGCAATAATTAGTCCAATAGTCAGCAAAAAAATAAATGTTTGGAACATTGTACGAGCTGGGTTTCATGCTGTATAATTTAATAATAGCTATTTTAAAATTAAAACTGTAGGTTGGGTTAAGCGATCGCGCAACCCAACAAATCCATCATTTGGAAATAAACCAATCGATAATTTTTCGGGCAATGCTGAGTTTAGGAGGAATTAGGGGTAAATTGTCTTTACTAAACCAAGCAGCATCCTCTAATTCTTGCGGCTCGATGGCAATTTCACCGCTAGCATAACTGGCTGTAAAGCCAATCATCAGCGAGTTGGGAAAAGGCCAAGGTTGCGAACCAAAATAGCGAATATCTTTGACTTCTATACCAACTTCCTCGCGAACTTCGCGAACTATTGTCTCTTCGAGCGATTCTCCCGCTTCTACAAATCCAGCGATCAAACCATACATTCCGGATCGAAACCGAGGAGCGCGAGCTAACAATATCTCTTCACCACGCGAGATGAGTACGATCACAGCAGGCGATAGGCGAGGATAATTAACTAATCCACAATTGGGACAACGCTTGGCGCGTTCGGTGGGTAATTGGGTGGTTGGAGTGGCGCAGTGTCCGCAGTATTGATGGGTGCGATCCCACTCCATAATTTGAATGGCGCGACTGCTCAATGCAAACAAATCATCGTCTATTGTTCCATACAATTCGCGCAGTCCTAGCAAGGTCATTCCATCAGGTATTAACGCATCCTTGGCTAGTTCCACCGAGTAACAAGAGCGAGTGTCTAGAGTACCGAGAAATTGCGATCGCACGGGCATTAAGCCAATCTCGGTTAGGCTGATTAGATGGGGAATATAGCTTAACATTCCTTCGACGCGAACCAACAATTTATTGCCTACAAATGCGAACCACCAAGCGGGTTCGCATTTTATTGCGGGGGGAGCAATTCCAGGGATGAAGGTTCGATGCATATTCACTAGAGCGCTTTAGCGTAGCGTGCCGCAGGCAGTCGCCTTTCATCGTATCACCGAGACGATAGGCGATCGCGCCAGTGGCTACATACAGGGAAAACTTAGCCAGGATGCGATCGCGTATATTTTTTTTGGTTGCGATCGCGCTACTCATCTGGCATTTGTCCGATAATTCCCATTGTCTTTACACTAACGGTGCAGACTCGTTGCAGCAGGTCGATAACGTGTTCTTTGTAGTCCGCAAAGCGATAGGTGTTAAAAAGCTTTGCAATTGTCGGATCTTTGGGTTTCTTTTCTTTGTATTGGTCGAGTATCCATTCCAAAGCAGAACGGTTGCCGAGTTTATAATCCCATGCGATCGCGGGAATGCCTTGCAAGAAGGTTATACCGTCAAGGTCAATATATCCTTTCTCTTTGTCGGCTTTTAGTTTTGCTTTGGGTTGTTTATTCGTTGTTGCATCTGTGCGAGTCAAATTATATGGTTTAATGGTTTCATAATTTAGGTGCAAGTGCATCAGTTTTTTGCCCCATTGCACCCATTGGAAAAAGTTGTTGTAGAAGGGTAATTGAGGGAATTCACGTTTTAGGTTGAGTTCGTATTTCTTGCGGTATGCCGGATTGTGGAGAACGGCGTAGGTGTAGTGGAAAATATCTTCTTTGGTGATGCTGGAGTCGTTGTAGTGGGTTTGGAATTGGGTTAATCCCCAGTCTGTGATGTTGTCGATGCGGTTCCCATTTTCGTCGTAGCGGTAGAGAGGAAGGCATTGTGAACCGCCTTGAGGAAGCAAATCGGGGATACAGTTAGTTATTAAACAGAAAAAAGGAACGTCTGAACCAGCTTTTATCCATACCAAACTATTCTTGACATTGGAGTATGGAAAAATATTTTGTAACTGAAAAGTCCTTGCATTAAAATGCTTATCAAAATAAAGATATTCTTTTGTATAAGGACGGTATAAACTTTTTACAATTTTTGATTTTTCAAAGAATTTATGTATTTTACTTTCTAAATATCTAGTTAAGTCTCCATCCCATTTAATATCTAATTCTCGTTTTGTCTGGTGTTTTAATCGCTCTTCATAAACCTCAACCAAATACTTTATTTTCTCAATCAGAGTATCCTGTGAAAAATCATAAACCCATTCATCTCTTTTTGTTTGTACTCCAGATGAAAAAAGCTGAAAAATGGCCGCTTGCGATTTTCCCGCCTTCACTTCCTTATTAAGTAGCGGTAACAACTCATCAAAATCATTATCGGTCTGATTAATCCAGTTCCCTTTTTCATCGGGTGTTATATATCCAAACGGAATATTTTCAAATTTTGTATTTGCAAACCATTCAAGCTTTTCTTCTTTTGTCTGCTCATCCTGTAGCGTAAAATAGAATATTTTCGCTTTTTTCATGACCACAACCTCTGAACAGAATAAGCATCAAAAGCGACATCACGACTAATCAAAACAAGAGAATGATTTATCGCCTGTGCTACTAAAATGCGATCGAATGGATCGCGATGATGTAGAGGTTGTTTAAGGTAACATTCTACATCAGAAAATGTAATCGGTAAAACTACAATCTCAAGTTGTTCCAGAAAAGCGGGTATTTCTTGAAACTCAAACTGAAAATTAAGCTTTCCAAGCCCCAGCTTAATGGCAATTTCCCAAAGACTAGCAATGCTAACAAACACTAAGCTTGAATCTTCAATCCTTTGCCTAACGATTAATGGCAGCTTAGGATTGCCTTCGAGAAACCAAATTAAAGTGTGAGTATCTAGCAGCATCTACATATAGTCCTTAAAATCTTCTAGCGGCTCATCAAAATCATCTGACATCCAAATTTTTCCCTTGAGCAATCCTGCTTCACGTTTCTTCCTTTGTGGCTGTTCCTGCTGTAATTGTTTTGCGTATTTCTCCATTAAGAACTCTGTGTAGTGCAGAACTTCTTGCTTAAGAGATTCAGGAAGTTTCTCCAGATTTTCTAAAATAGCAGTTTCTAGCATTATTTTTCCTTCCTTTGTGCTTTGACTAAAAACATTATAGCAATACCCGTTTGAATCCCAAATACATTATTTTTTGTTCCTGAAATTTTCGGATTCTTTCTTACATCAGATTGAGTATCAACAATATAAAGATAATCACATTCTCGCTCCAACACTTTTCTAAATCCATCAAAGGATTGTGAATCAATAAAAGAACGATTTGTAATAAAAGCAACTAATCCATTATTACCTAACCGCTCCACCGCCCACCGATAAAAGCGTACATACATATCATATACGGCGATTTGATTCTGGGCTTTCCCTTCCTTAATATAAGTTGCCTTAATGTGTTTATCAATCTCTTTGTATGCACGATTGGCATTATTTTGGCTAAAGTTTTCCTGCCATGCGTTATAAGGAGGATTGCCAATAATCACTGAAATTGTCCGCTCATTTTGCTCTTTAATCCGTGCTGTATTCTGCACGCTCATCGCAAACAAATCTAACTGCTTCCCTTCAAACCCACAGTGATCTAGCGTATCGACCAAACAAATATTCTTAAACTCCTCATACTGACCCATCTTTTGCTGATAGGTAAACTCAATATTTAAGTTGGCAATATAATATGGCAAAATCGCCATTTCATTACAGTGAATTTCATGCTTATATTTATGCTTTAGTTTATCTTCTGGCAAATACTCAATCAGTTCCGTGATGTAAGTTCCCGTCCCCGTACAAGGGTCGAGAATCTCCACCCCTGGATCGCTTAATAACTTGCCAAAATGCTTATGCACCAAATAATCTGCACTCTCAATCATGAAGCGGACAATTTCATTCGGCGTGTAAACAATACCCAACCGATCCGCCGCTTTCGGGTTATAAGCTTTGTAGAAATTCTCGTAAATTGCTTTGAGAAACTTTTGCTTCTCGTGGTGGTTGACAATATCCCCAGATTTGCGACGAATCACCGCATAGTAGTGTTCAATACTCTTAAGAGTATTCCGGCGGGTTGCGCCCGTGAAAAAGGTATTGATAATTTCGGAGATTTCGCGGGCGATGTTATTTTCCCGATGAAACTGCGATTCGTTAAAAATATTCGTGAAAATGTCTTCCGTCAAAATGTGCTGAATCAACATTTCCTGGATATCGAAGATGCTGATTTCTGGGTTAATTGACTGCTGGCAGACGTTGAGAAACTTGTCTCGACGGTTGCGAAATTCTGTATTACTATCTTCTTGCTGACTAATAATATCTCGCAGCGCTTCCAGAATGTAAGGAATATCTTCTTTAAACCTGACAATTGCCGCCCGAAAGTCCCGCACTTCCGGACGCTCATAATCAATGAACGTATTCAACACGCGATCCAGCCCATCTGCATCCTTCATCAGAACACGGGCAACTTCTTCTCGGTGCTGAATTAAAACCGCCGTTTGCGAGTCTTCAAACAGAATATTTTCATCGGGATAGCCCTTGGCAAACTTCTTCTCAATTTCCTCGTCTAAATTGTCATACTGGTCTTTAGCTTCCCACCACCCATGCTCTAGCCGAATGGCATCTTTTACCGTGCCATCGGGATAGACTACAGTATCAAACCGAGTCTTGAAGTCTAGTTCAGGAATCAACAGATAGTTTCGCGTCTTGCAATACTCATTCAACAAGTTTTGAAACGCGCCCCGAATCGCCGTCTCTTTACGAGAACCCCCGTACTGGATGATTTTTTGGATTTCGGCTTGGTACTGGGTGACAAGAAATCTGGACATAAGCCAAGAGTTACTTCAGTGTAGAGGATGAACGGTGCGATCGCGCTCTATATTAAAACTAGGATAACAACCAGCACCAAATTCTATTGTTGCCTTAAACGACTAGAGCGGCTTTGCGTTCTTAAAGCTTGGTAAATAGATAAAGCAGCAAGCCCCTCTAAGGCTGCTATGGTGCTTACATGAGGAGAGGCGCAAACGAATAAGCAACTAATTTCTAGAATAAGGTTTCCTACAATAATTATTAATGCAGCAGTCAATACTTGCTTTGTAAAACGCTTAGGTAGAAACCAAAGCCCTAGCAGAATTAAGCCAGTAACAACAGAGCCGCTAAAACCTTGTTGCCACTCTACGATCTCCCGAAATTGTAGCGCCTGCGGGAGCGCGATCGCTTTAACTCGCATAAATATTGCTAAAAAAAGCTTTGTCAAGCCCATTATAAAAATCCAGCCATTAGCATCCAATAAGCGTTGTTGGGGGCTAGGTATTATCCCCGGCAAATCTCGTCCATCTAAGCGTATTTGTAGGTACGGCTGAACCGCCATTCCCAATATTTTGACACTTGGAACCTGCTGAATTGTTAACCTGGAACCGTCGTTCAGAACAAATTCATGTGATTTATTAAGTTGAGATCTCGGAATTCTGCCAATTTGCTCACCATCCAAACGGATTACAATCTCTCGACTAAAAAATCCCCAAGAAATTGCCAATCGTAAAGGTTGGCCTTCTTCCAAAGCATAGAACTCTTGCTGATCGAACATAACGAGACTAATAAATATTCCTAGTTTGTGATTTTAACTGCGGTAGAGATAACCGCGAAGTGAGATGTCAGAGGTTAAGATCCCCGACTTCGCAAGAGTTGTCGGGGATCTCGGCTACACCAAATGAATCAACGCCTCAACAAGTATCTGATTTTGCTCATCAGTCCCCACCGTAATGCGAAGTTTATCCTCTAATCCCGGCTGCTTAAAGTAGCGCACCAAAATTCCCCGTTCCTTTAGCGCTAGATAAATTTGCTCTGCATTTCCCTTGGGGGGTTGTGTCAAAAAGAAATTAGCTTGGGAATCCCATAACTGGAAACCTAACTGCTTGAGATCTATTGCCAACTTTGCCCGCGATCGCTTCACCTTGTCGGCACATTCATTTTTATAACTTTGATCGCGCATCGCCGCCGCGCCAACCAAACAAGCGATCGCGTCAATATTGTAGCTATCTTTAACCTTAAATAACCCGCTCAAAAGCTTTGGATTCGCAATGCCAAAACCCAGCCGCAATCCTGCCAAAGAATAACCTTTAGATAACGTGCGAATTACAATAACATTCTCAAATTCCTTCACCAAAGGCAACGCCGTTTCGCAAGCAAAATCAACATAAGCCTCATCAACAACTAAAACCCCAGACAACCTCGCCGCCAACTGTCGAAGATCGTCAATGGGAACAATATGTCCTGATGGACTATTAGGCGTTGCAATAAACGTCACCGCACCATTTGCAGCCACCAATTCCTCAATTGGCAAACGATAATCTTCTCCATAGGGAATTTCGACACGCTCCGCAGGCTGCATATCCGTCAAAGTACGATACAGTACATACGTCGGCATCGGATAAACTACCTTGCGCCCCAACTCCGCACAGGCACGCACCACAACATTGAGCAATTCATCGCTGCCATTGCTGACAATAACCCACTCAAAGGGAACCTGCAACGCACTAGCGATCGCAAGGCGAAACTCGTTGGCGTAAGGATCTGGGTAACGTCGCAGCCATTCACTATCCAAGTTCCGCAGAACTGCGATCGCATCTGGTGAAGGCGGATAGGGATTCTCGTTAGTGTTCAGTTTGATGATATTTGTCCCAGGCTTGGGCTGTTCGCCAGGAACGTAGCCATTCATCGCCTCAACACTGGGGCGGAAGTAGGTAGTCATGACTTTGTTGCGTGTCAAAAATTACTTATTGGAAGAAGAAACCAGCTAACAGAAGAGGCAATATTATAAAGGCAAACACAACCAGGACAACAGTTCCCGGCTCGATGTCGATAGTATTCTTCTGGCGATCGCGCATCTGACCCCCTCTCAAAAAAGAAGCATATCAACTTAGGCTAAGTGATTTCGGCTCGTTTCTCCAAGTCCAATTAGGCTGAGAATTACTCAGAGCATGACAAGACCTTTGTAAGCTTGCTCGATCAAGCTTTTGGGAGAATAACCTAGAAAAAGATAACAGCTTTATAGGTTGACCGAACACCAAAAAAGTCTTAAGCCCCCGAATTTATGACGTGGGGGAAATCCAAAATCCAAAATCGGTTGACCTTTGCAAACTCCTCGCACCAGCAATACAATCGGCTGTAGGGTGAGATGTTGCTGAAAAATGCGGTAATTAAGCTCTCATTCCCAAGATTCTCATATAGAGACGCTGGCGCGCACACCCCCATGCTTCAACCCGAACAAGTAATTCACAATCGTTACCAACTCAAGCAAAAACTAGGACAAACTGCTGGGCGGAAAACCTGGCTGGCAGAGGATCTATCTGTGCCCGCTGCTGAAACTGTCGTAGTGAAATTATTGGCGTTTGGCGATGAGGTGCAATGGGACGACTTGAAATTATTTGAGCGGGAAGCGCAGGTACTCCGACAACTGGCTCATCCCCAGATTCCCAAATACCGGGATTCGTTTTCAGTTGACGATCGCCTGCTCTGGTTTGGGCTAGTGCAAGATTACATCCCCGGTTCGTCCCTCAAACAATTGCTGGCTCAAGGCAAACACTATACAGAACAACAGGTACGCCAGATTGCGATTGACATCCTCGATGTACTGACCTATCTACATGAACTCAGTCCACCCGTCCTGCACCGCGATATTAAGCCCAGCAACTTAATCTGGGGCGAGGACGATCGCATCTACCTGGTTGATTTTGGTGCGGTACAAGACCGAGCAGCAGGGGAAGGAGCCACTTTTACGGTCGTTGGTACTTACGGCTATGCACCAATTGAACAATTTGGTGGACGGGCTGTGGCTGCTTCTGACTTGTATGCTTTGGGTGCCACGCTGATCCACCTGCTAACTGGTATTTCTCCGGCTGATTTGCCTCAGAAAGACCTCCGCATTCAGTTTGCCAAGCGAGTGAGTCTCAATCCACGCTTTGTGGAGTGGATTGACAAGCTTGCTGACCCTGATGTGGAAAAACGGTTTCAGACTACGCGGCAGGCATTAGAGGCACTTCGCTCTGCTGAAGTTAGCAGCATACAAACTGATGAATCGACGATCGCGCGATCGCCCTCCACTTCCCAACGCAGCCAACTTGAACAGTCTAAGGAGCGATCGCTAACACCTGCATACAATAGCGCAATTGAATTGCATCAAACTGCTGATGAACTGTTGATTACGATTCCTGGCACAAGCCTGTGGACTCTTTTAATGTTGATTCCGATTGCGATCGCCCTGATTGTCCTTGGTCAAATGGTGATGCCTGCTATTGTGCTAATGACTATTGAATCTGCATATATTCTATTTTTTCTGGTACTTGTAATTGTTCTCGCCATTAGCGCCGCTGTTTATTGGGAATTATTACCAACCTTTGTCAAGTTGGATCGAGCAGAGTTCTCCCTCTACAAACGTCCCTTCGGCTTCACTGTGACGACAATACTTTGTTCAAAGGCGGACATTGAAGATGTGTTCCACACAATGAAAACTTTTCGGACTGGAAAAACAACCTATGACAAAAGAGTAGTCACGATCCAGACCAATCGTAGAGAATATTTTTTCGCTATAGGACTTAGTAAGTATGACTGTAGCTGGTTAGTCAAGGCGATTAAATACTGGCTGGATTTAAGCTAAAGCTGTTGCTGAATGTAACGCATGAATATCCCTCATTCCCAACCCTTCTACCCAGGGATTCGGGAGCTAGA
Organism: Microcoleus sp. FACHB-831; assembly: GCF_014695585.1. NCBI lineage: Bacteria > Bacillati > Cyanobacteriota > Cyanophyceae > Oscillatoriales > Microcoleaceae > Microcoleus > Microcoleus sp. FACHB-831. Next base: position 69,879 of record NZ_JACJON010000026.1, read on the forward strand.
ATCGGGTTCACTCTCCTCTGTGAAAGGGGCGTTGCACAAAGAGGGGATGAAGTACGAACCGCCAAGACGCCAAGAGCGCCAAGAAAGAAGTTTTCTAGTAAGCAAAGAAAATAAAATCATCCCGCAAATATGCAACGCCGTGAAAGGGCTAGGCTGAGGGCGAGATCGCATTCATCAAGCGCAGCGCTGCCAGAGGTAATTGCCCAGAAATGGAAAAGCCCCTGGGCGTCTTTCCGTGTTTCGACTCCAGGGGCTTTTCGCTTCAACTTTCACTCCTCACATTTACATCATGTTACTAAGGACAGAGTTTGGGTATACACCTTATGACAGATATTGAAGTGGATCGGCGATCGCACTTACTCCAGGATAGGTTTGACCCTACTCAAAGCCTTGCAATATCTGGGTTTGAGTTTCTGGATCGACTTGCTGCCAAGCACGGTTAACCGCACCCAGAACTGCTAGCAAAGATGCCGTGACGATATTGGAATGGATGCCAACGCCGTAGAAAGAACCTGGTAAGCTGTCGCCAGCAACCTCAACATAAGCGATCGCAGACGCATTACTTCCCTGACTGAGGGAGTGTTCGTCGTAACGATCGATGCGAATGCCAAGATTTAGCGCCTTCAGAAATGCATCAATAGGGCCGTTACCTTTTCCGGTGAGCGAAATACGTTTCCCATCCATCTCTAGAGATACTGCGATCGCTTGTTCATCGCTGTCTGTTTCCGACAAGTGGTGAGAGAGGTACTTGAACGGCGATACTGCCTGCAAATATTCTTGCTCAAATAGTTTCCACAGGTCAGGTGCAGACATTTCCTGCCCGGAAGCATCCATTGCCCTTTGCACCACTTGGCTAAACTCGATTTGTAACCTGCGGGGCAATATCAGGCTGTAATCCCGTTCCAGCAAGAAAGTAATGCCACCCTTACCCGATTGGCTATTCACTCGAATCACCGATTCGTAGCTGCGTCCTACATCTGTTGGATCTAGTGGCAGATATGGAACTTCCCAAAGTGCATCCGATTTCTGTACCGCCAACCCTTTCTTGATCGCATCTTGGTGGGAACCAGAAAAGGCAGTAAATACCAAATCCCCAACATACGGATGGCGGGGATGAATTGGCAATTGCGTGCAATCCTCAACCGTTCTCGCCACCATATTGATATCCGAAAAATCCAAACCGGGATGGATGCCTTGGGTGTAGAGGTTCAGCGCCAGCGTCACCAGATCGACATTTCCCGTGCGTTCGCCATTGCCAAACAGACAGCCTTCAACTCGATCAGCACCTGCCATCTGCGCCAGTTCTGCTGCTGCAACGCCGCACCCGCGATCGTTATGGGGATGGACGCACAAAATTACGCTATCCCTCCGCGCCAAGTTACGATGCATCCACTCGACTTGATCTGCGAATACATTAGGCGTTGCCACTTCAACAGTTGCAGGCAAATTGATAATTGCCTTGTGCTGCGGCGTGGGTTGCCAAACATCCAAAACTGCATCGCAAATATCTTTGGCAAAATCCAGTTCAGTTGCGGTAAAGGTTTCTGGCGAGTATTGGAAATACCAATCAGTCTCCGGTTGCGCTGCGGCAAGTTCGTTCATCAATTGCGCTGCGGATGTTGCCATCTCGATAGTGCCCGCGCGATCGAGATTAAAGACGGTGCGGCGGAAGACTGGAGAGGTGGCGTTGTAAAGATGCACGATCGCTCGTTTTGCACCTTGCAATGCTTCAAAGGTACGACGGATTAGGTGTTCGCGGGCAGGGGTTAACACCTGAATTGTGACGTTATCGGGTATTAATTGCTGCTCGATCAGGCTGCGAACGAAATCAAAGTCAGTTTGTGAAGCGGAGGGAAATGCAACTTCGATTTCTTGAAACCCAATCTCGACTAAAAGCTTGAACAGACGTAACTTGCGTTCAACGTGCATCGGCTCGATTAGTGCCTGGTTGCCATCGCGCAAATCGGTACTGAGCCAGATGGGAGGATGGGTAATGGTTTTCGAGGGCCAAGTGCGGTCGGGTAAGTTAATTGGGGCAAATGAACAATATTTGGTTGCGGGATGCTTCAACACGATCGATGTTTCCTATATTTTTGGTGTTTGTGAGATGTTGTGGCGATCGCATTCGAGTTAAATAAGGAGTTGCCAGGTTGCGACGCAGACCAATCCTGACAACCCACCAAGAGTCGCAGTAACATCTCAAGTGCTGTATGAAGTCGCATAAGAATCTCCAAAAAATTGGTTAATGAATGGAAATGCCGCACTTGCCCGCGTAGGCAAGGAGGTTTAGGCTGGAAATGGAAAAAATCGATTTAAGTGGTAAAAAATTATTTGCGCGCAAGGCGCAGCAGCAGCCCTAGCCCTAGTAGTTGGCTAGTGGAGTTGTGTAGAAATTGCTGCCGTGTAAGCATGAGATGGAGACAATGAACTATGGATATATTAGCCCTAGACATTACAGGGGTCAATATTCAGATAGGCATACTTTGCCAATATAGCGCCAATTAACTTGCGATCGCACGGGGATTAAGTGGCGAATTTTTCTGAGGGATGCAGTTGCACGCCTAATTACTGGACTAAAGGGCGATCGCCTGAGAAACTAAAGGATCGATGGTTTGGGTAAAGCTTTCTCTCCTTCTGGCAGTTCTATCAAATGTACTTTCCCCTAAAGGCGGAAGATGGCTTTGCTATATGGATGCGAATATCCTGGCATCATGATTAATTATTCTTGTTTAAAGCAGGGGGAACTTAAGTAATGCGGTGTGTAATTAGTAGTCGTGCGGGGCAAGTTTTGGCAAAGGGTCGATTGATTCTTCACAAGTCCGATAATGGCGAATTGCGCTTGGATTTGCAAACTGATGGGGGTACATTGCTCCAGGGTGGAATAATTGACCCGGATGGGAATATGGAATCAGCAAGTCAAGTGTTATTTCGTCAGTTCTTTCAAGTCTGGGGTATGAGCGATTTGACCTTGAGTGTAACGCTCAAATAAGGCTTTAGTGTTATTTCGTCAGTTCTTTCAAGTCTGGGGTATGAGCGATTTGACCTTGAGTGTAACGCTCAAATAAGGCTTTATGTAATTAAATAGCACGGAACATTACTCAAGTTCGCGATACCGTGCTAGAAATCGCAATGGCATAAACTGTCCCCGGCGATCGCACGAACAAAGGCCAAAGATAAAAAGTGCGATCGCTCTCTATAAAGCAGGATTTTAGTCAGAAACAGATCTTAGGCTTCTTATTATTAACGCTAACTTTTGGAGAGCAGCGATCGCACTTTTTTAGTGAAGTTTGAGTTGTAAGCGATCGCCTACAACTCAACGGAAGTTACCCGCACACTTTTTTGACGCTGGGAAGCTTGCTAACCTCATCCCACCAAGTCCGCAGTTTAGGAGTTTGAGTAGTAATTACATCGAACTCTGGAGTCTGGGAAAGGTAAATAAAAATTGGTATGAGGTAGAAATCAGGAATACTCAGTTCGCTACCTAGCAGATAAGGGCTACCAACAGTTAGCGACTCAATCGCCTCTGCTGCTGTTTTTGCAGGTGCGACAGCATTTTTCACCTTATTCTCATCAGTTTTGCCACCCTGAGTCGGCACAATCACGCGCTGTATTACAATTGTCAAAATTGCATTTGGATAGAGGTAGCTATCAATAATTGCTATAATCTGGCGCATCCGTGCCCGCTCTAGGGGATTGGCCGGGCTAAACTTGTTATGTGCTACGACAGTATCGAGATAGTCGGTAATGGCACTCGTTTCATAAATCACTTCGCCATCAATTTCGAGGGTCGGAACCTTACCAAATGGATTCTTAGCCAGGTATTCTGCTGACTGATTTTCACCGTTGAAAATACCGATTTCTTTGAGAGCGTAGTCTGCGCTTGATTCTTCAAGCAGCAGCCGGACGGTACGGACATAAGTACTTACAGGAGTTCCGTAAACAGTAAGGTTCGCCATTGTTCTTAGATTCTTAATCAACAATCCAACATTAACAAGAATACTCTTTCTCCAAGCGCGATCGCATTCCTTCACTTGTCAACTAACCCAAGACTAATACAGGACTGCTTTCATTGCGCGATCGCTCAACTTGAATTACTAAATTCCTGCTACTTAGAGCATTTCAAGCAAAGCAAAACTTACTTAATTTGAGCCAAAGCTTGCTCATCGCCTAAATCTTGCAAGAATCTGTTTTTGTCGAATGTATATTCTTGACCCAGAAAATCTAGGATTTTTTCTGTATCATATTCGGCATTTTGCAAACAAGTTGAAGCCCCAGGAGAAGGCGTTATGTTAAACAAAATATTCTCCCCTACAATTTTAGCTTCTCCCATTTCTAGGCGCTTATTCTTGAGGTTAACAATTTGAGGTCTGATCCCTCCATACCCTTTTGCAAGCTGTAGATCGCTTAATTTTATTGAAGGAACAATTTTTTGAACTTCTTTTAAAAATAACCTCTTGCCTATTATAGGTATATCGTAAATATAGTTCTTCAGAATATATCTGAATATCACTTTGTCGGAAAGGATATTAAAGAAGCTCAAGAAAGCATTAACGCTAAGTCCAGCCGTTCGGAAATAATCAAAGATAGTAGCATAGTTACGCGCTTCCAACAAAAGACTAACCTTCGCAGTAGGGCCAAATCTAGTCTTACTTTGATCGTGAACCTCTGAATCTCCATGAATAGCTGCAAAAGGTATTTTTTTGAGTTGTACGGTATAGACTTTACCGTTTAAAACTCCTGGTGCCAGGTAAAAATTTCCAGCCACATCCAACAGCGCTAAATCTTTTCCATACCCTAGAGATTTGGCAAATAGTAAACTATAAGCTGCCGCTGTAAAAACAACAACCTTAGCAACCACAACTTCTTTATCGGTCTGAATCTTGTATAACTCTCCTTCTTTCTGGATACTCTTAACCTTTGTACTCATCCTTAAATCAATTCTTTCTTGAGCGCTAGCCATTGAATTCTTTAGAAAGGATTGAGCTAATTTCTGAAAGTCTATTGTGTACCCCTCTTCAGTAAATAAACCACTAATTTCTTCTTGAGGCGATCTATCTTTGACTAAATTAGGTTCAACTGCTTCTATCTCCTCTTTATTAATTAATTTCAGTTTTGGAAATAACGCTTTAAATTCTTTGTATCTTTGTCTAAGTTCTTCATTTTGTTCTTCTCCTATACCCAAAACCATTTTGTGATATTTGCTATAAATTTCTTGATGCGGGTCATTCCTCAAAATATAGTTTTTAACTAAGCTGGCAGCTTTGTTTACTTGCCGTGCTTTTTCCAAAGTGTAGTTAGTTTCTATATCCCCAAAATGAAGCGTTTGGCTGTTGCTAGTTTTATGAGAATTACCTAGAGCTACTTCTGGATGTTTCTCTATCAAAGCAATGCGTTTTATGTTAGTATAATTGCTCAAACTATATAGTAAAGCGGTTCCGGAGATTCCGCCTCCAACGATTGCTACTTCATAAATGCCCTTTTCGAGTTGCATATTATCTCCAAAATCTTAACAAAGAATACAAAATTTACTTTAAAAAGTTGTAGCTTCTTCTACAATCTATCTAGTATAGAGTAGATAGATTTAAAACATCTCTAAAAAACAAAAATCGAATACATCAAGAAAGTGTAGTGCTATCTGTATCGCAATTGACCAATCACCCACTATCATAATTGTTTTTATAATAACAAGTCTTTAAGGGAAAATTAACCACTCCACAGTTATAGTAGCGCTCCTTCGTGAGGTAGAAAAGTAGCAGTACGCTCCCAATGCTACCGATGTACGTTCGACACCAGACTAGCGATCGCGCCCAGTGTCAGATGAGATAATCTCAGGCATAGGAGTAAGCCAATTTGCGATCGCACCTTCTATGTTAGTTCTTCATCCGCTCTCAAATTTCATAGGCTGCAATTGTGCTGTCAGCGACTCATCTCCCAGCTATTACTATGAAGGGCGTTGTCCTCAAAGTGGCGAACTACTCAAACTGCCCCGCACTGCTTTGGTAGAGGCGATCGCTTATGGTTTGATGCAACACCTTGCAAAAGATGAGCGTTATTCCAGTGAGGGCAAGATGTATGGAATACTGCTCGTTGAACTGCCTGATGGCGAACAACGAGTACTTCAAGCATTCTCCGGTCTTTTGAACGGTAACAGTATTGTTGATGGTTGGGTGCCGCCAATTCCGGGACGAGATGAAGTTGCCTTAGAGGAAGCCCGCACTTTAGCCGAATTAGAAGCTATCAAACAAGAACTTATTAAGTTGAAACAACTTCCAGAACGGCAGCACTATGAAACGCGATCGCGCGAGTTCGATCGGCAGTTGCAACAAATGAGCGATCGTCATCGAGATTGCAAACAGCAACGACAGCAAAAACGTCAGCTATTGTGCGAAACCCTCTGTGAAGAAGCGCTAACTATTGCCCTCGAACAACTTGACGAAGAAAGCCGTCAGCATGGAATTGAGCGACGGCAACTCAAACGCCAGCAAAATCAGGTGTTGCAACCGCTAAAGCAGTTAATTGAAGAGACGGATGCACGGATGCGCGAACTGAAACAACGGCGTAAACAGTTATCCCGCCAACTGCAAGCTCAGATGCACGCCGCCTACAGCCTGACTAATTTTTCCGGGCAGTCTCTATCGTTGCAGCAATTGATGCCAGGAGGCTCCATGCCCACTGGTACGGGAGACTGTTGCGCCCCAAAGCTGCTACACTATGCGGCTAAACATAATTTAAAACCCCTGGCAATGGCAGAGTTTTGGTGGGGGTCATCCTCAGCCGATGGCGACAAAATTCAGGGAGAATTCTACGGAGCTTGTGCAGAACGCTGTCAGCCATTGATGGGGTTTCTGCTGTCGGGATTGAAACCTAACCCCCCAAACCCCTTCCCTTGCAGGGGAGAGGTTCCCATCCTTTACGAAGATGAATGGCTGATTGCCGTAAATAAACCCGCAGGCTTGCTATCGGTTCCCGGTCGTTACAGCGATCGCCAGGATAGCGTTATCAGTCGCCTGCGTAATCTTTTACCTGATGGCATGGCGCTTATGGCAGTGCATCGCTTGGATCGAGAAACTTCTGGTATTCTCCTGCTGGCACGCGATCGCTCATCTTATCGCCACGTTAGCCAGCAGTTTCAGCAGCGCCAAGTACGCAAGATTTATGAAGCGATACTTTCCGGTTTGGTGACAGTTGAGCAAGGTGCGATCTCGTTACCGCTATGGGGAGATCCTGAAAATCGCCCTTATCAAAAAGTTGACGAAGAACGCGGTAAACCCAGCTTGACTCGCTTCCAAGCGATCGCGACAGAAGGAGGCTGCACGAGAATAGAGTTTATGCCCCTAACAGGACGCACCCATCAGATCCGCGTTCACGCTGCTCATCCGCGAGGACTTGGGGTAACTATATTGGGCGATCGCCTCTATGGATGCCATGCCGTTGCCAATCGCTTACATCTGCACGCCAGGGAACTTTGCTTTCAGCACCCGCAATCTGGCCAAACCCTCCACCTACAAGCAAAGACACCATTTTGATGACATCCACCCCAACACCTTTATGTTAAGTAATGTAACACTTCTTGCCTTCGCCCCTTGAAATGCCAACGCTGTGTTAACTTAAGGAACAGGAACGAAATTCGGTTTTAGCGTTTGTTTTTAGTATTGACAGGCTTTTTCCTTTTGGTATTGACAGGCATTTCTCCGAAATCTCATCCTCTACACCTATTTGATTTTGGAGACAAAATATGTCTATTTATGTAGGCAATCTTTCTTACGACGTTAATCAAGAAGACCTGAGTGCAGTTTTTGCAGAATACGGTACTGTAAAGCGCGTTCAGCTTCCCACAGACCGCGAAACAGGTCGTCTGCGCGGCTTTGCTTTTGTGGAAATGAATGCTGAAGCTGAAGAAACGGCAGCCATTGAAGCCCTTGACGGTGCTGAGTGGATGGGCCGCGACATGAAAGTTAACAAAGCTAAGCCCCGCGAAGACAGAGGTTCTTTTGGCGGTGGTGGCGGTGGCGGTGGTGGCGGCGGTGGTCGTCGCAACGACGGCTTTTCTCGCCGCTACTAAGCTCTAAGACTAAGTAATTTTAGCTCCTTGGTAGTGGCTGATAGCATAGCATTTGCCGCTGCCTGAGCTTCATTAGTCTCAGTAGCCCATAATAATCTAACTAGAAAGGCTTAAGCATTGCTGCTTGAGCCTTTTCTATATGCTTGCAGTAACAAAAAGTGGCTGACCCTTCAAAAAGACCCGCGCAAAACACTGATTCCAAAACCAGACAAACCACCGCCAGAACCGATAGCAAGAGTTTTGCCATCAGGACTAAAAGCGATGCTGCTGGTGTATAAGCGACCAAGAGTTTGGTCGTTAATAGAAGCTTCAAAGAGAGTTTTAACTAGCGTTCCAGTCCGCAAATTCCACACCTTGACTGAATTATCCCAAGAAGTAGTAACAAGCTTCTGGCTATCGGCGCTAATCGAAATGGAACCGGAACCTGCTGGTATGGTGTGAAGCAATTGCTTTGTTCTCAGGTTCCATATTTTGATGGAATCGGCAACGCTAACAAGAGTCTGGCCATCGGGAGCGATCGCGATAGAACTAATTAGGCTAGTATGTCCTTCAAGAGTACCCAGCAGTTTTCCCGTCTTGATGTCCCATAGCTTAATGCTGGTGTCGTTAGTGGTATTTTTTTGCTCGACATTATCTCCACCGCCAGTAGCAAACAACTGCCCGTTTGGACTCAGAGCAATCGAGAAAGTTGGCGTTGATTGTGGATTGATGGTATGTAATAATTTGCCTGTTTTGATATTCCATACCAACACTTTCTTGTCATCACCGACACTTACTAAAGTTTGCCCATCTGGACTAATAGTAAGGTGAGTGACCTGTTGTGAATGCCCGTTCAAGGTGCGGAGAAGTTTGTTAGTTTTCAGGTTCCAGACCTTAATTGTTTTGTCATTAGCCTGTGCTTTACGGTCAACAGTAATTAAGGTTTGTGCATCAGGGGTAATGGCTACGACACCTGCGGCATATACTTTCTCATTCAGGGTACGCACCAGCTTACCTGTCTTGAGGTTCCACAGCTTGATAGCTTCACCAGGACTGTGGCTCACAAGAGTTTGACCATTAGCGCTGAATTTCAGAAAATTAACATCGTTTTTCTGTCCGCTTAAACTGTAGATTTGCTGATAGTCTCTTTTGGAGCTAGAGGCGGTTGGTGTGGTTGAGCTGGGTTGTGTTGGGGATTGTGCTTTTAATGGGAGTATATTGATTGCACCAGTGGAAATTGTTGCAATAATACCCAAAGCGATCGCGTTTTTCCAAGGCAATTGATTAAAATTCTTCATTAGATTGAAATAACTAGCGAATTGAACACTGATTAAGCTTGGTAAACAGAGCAGGCACGTAGTCGTAATAGCGATCGTCAGCAAGATAAATGACATCTGTGGTACAACTGCCACAACCAGGTTGGTTGAGTATGTCACTCATTAAGTTGGAGGAAGTTCCTCCCCAAGGAAACTGTCCGATTGGTGCGGCAGCAGTAAAGTTTAGTTCCGCATCCAATCGCCATTTGGTTCCAGATAACTCCATTGCAATAGGATTCTTTTCCGGTAGTGGTTGGCTTCTGCGCCATCCCACTGCCTGACCGAACTGTTCAACTCGTGCTTTCGGATTCTTTGTCCGGGAGGCAGTTTGCTGCCAGATGCGCTTTTGGGCGCTGTACCCAAAGCGTCCCTTACTAGCTTGGGACCAGAGGGTGTCTATGCTACGAAAATCCTCGCAGGGAAAGCGATTGAGCAGGGTTTTGCTGCCGTAGAGTAAGTCCGCACCCTGTCCTTGTAGTTGCTGCAATCGCTGGAAAATGGCGCGAGTCTCGACATCCGCACCCCGCCAGTCACCTGCGGCCAAAAGGCTTTTGAGGCGGCTGTAGTTGATGCGCCATTTGTTAAGAGAAGTGCTGGCGATAGCGAAGCACTGCTGCGAAGCGCAGATCGCATCGAAGGTGAAGGTTTTAACGATTTCCTGAAATACCTGTCGGATGGCATCGTTATTTTTTAGGTAGGCTCCTTTGAGGCGAAATACATAGCGACCGTCGGCACTGCTAAACAGCACGTTATCAGAGTCGTAGAGTCCAGTGGAAGTGTAGGCGATCGCTTTCTGTCCAGCAACGGTGAGGAAGCGATCGTCATTTCGGCTCAGTTCGCCTTTCCAGCTTGTCAAAGGCAATTTTTTGGAGTTGTTGTAGATGCTGATGCTGATGATAGGAGGGGTTTCAATACTTCTCGGTTAAGCTCTAAGCAGTGTTGAGAATGGAGAAGTTAAGATGTTCACATTGAGTTCCAGTTCCCCTATGAAATGGCTTTTTAGACGGGAACTTTGAGCGAGA